>NZ_JBQJIM010000021.1:0-192232 GCF_052078295.1 Crossiella sp. CA198 | reverse complement strand
CAGACCAGGGCCAGGGACCACCGGGTACATCCTCACGGATGCAACCCCATCCTCACTGTTGGCCGTTGTGGACGGCGAGTTGGCCGTTCCGGACGGCGAGTTGGCCCAACTGGTACGCCGGGTTGGCGCAAGTGGGCGTACCGGTTGGGCCAAGTGGTACCAGTTCGGCCAACACCCTGTACGACAACGGCCAACACGCCGGTGAGTGTTTAGAGCGTCGCGATCACGGACTCGATCACGCTGGTGATCCGGTCGGCCGCCCGATGGGGGTCGGGCGCGCCGACGTCCAGCCAGGTGCTGATCGCGTCCAGGCTGGCGGTGGTGGCCAGCCGGGCGGCCCACTGCGTCCACGGGCTTTCCGGGATGTCCTCGGTGATCCGGGCGTGCACCTCGGTGGTCATCGCCGCGCGCAGTTTCTCCGGGTGCGGCGCGAACTCCGGGTCGTGCGCGGCCTGCTGGAAGAGGACCCGGAAGGCGGCGGAGTTGTCGGCGGCCCAGGCAACCAGGGCCCGCACGCTGGCCGCGCCCACCTCCACCTCGGCGCCGGTCAGCAGGTGCTCGGCGGCCCGGTCCAGCACCGCGCGGCACAGATCGTGCTTGGACTCGAAGTGCCGGTACAGGATCATCCGGCTGATCCCGGCCTCGGCGGCGATGTCGTCCAGGCTGGTGGCACTGAACCCGTTGCGGGACAACGCTTCGGTGGCCGCGGCCAGGATCTGCTCGCGGCGCTGCGCGCGGGGCAGCCGCCGGGTCGGGGCGCGGTCGTCGACAGACATCCCTTGCAGAGTAGACCCTTCGATGTATACCTTGAGATATACATCGAAGGGTCTACTTGAGGTGGGGATGAGGATGGCGCGGGTGCGGCGGATCCGGACGCCGGTCGGGGACGACGCCTGGCTGGTCAGCGGGCATGCGGAGGTGCGGAAGCTGTATGCGGACCGGCGGCTGGGGCGGACCCATCCGGATCCGGCCGCGGCGGCCCGGCTCGGCGATCACCAGTTGCTGTCAGCCTCGGAGCTGTACTCCCATGAGCACGAGCACGAGGAGCACATGGCGATCCGGGCCACGCTGATGCCGTTCTTCGCCGGGCGGCGGATGGCGGTGCTGCGCGAGTCGGTGCGCGGGCTGCTGGCGGAGCTGCTGGACGAGCTGGCCACGGCCGGGCCGGGGGCCGATCTGCACTCGATGCTGTCGGCGCCGTTGTCGGTGCGGACGTTGTGCGCGTTGCTCGGGGTGCCGGACCGGGAGTTGTTCCGGGACCTGGTGGATCAGATGGACGATGTGGGTGACCGGGCGCGGGCCGAGGCGGGACAGGCCGAGTTGTCGGCGTATCTGACCGAGGTGGTCGAGTTGCGCCGGGCCAGTCCGGATGACGGGGTGCTGTCCGGGCTCGCCGCCGCCGGACTGTCCACTGAGGACATCGCAGGGATCGCCACGATGCTGTTGTTCGCGGGGTATGACAGCACCGCGGTGATGATCGACGCGGGCGTGCTGCTGCTGACCCGGCATCGCGATCAGTGGGAGCAGCTGCGGGTGCGGCCGGACGGGGTGCCGGGAGCGGTGGAGGAGATCCTGCGACTGGGGGAGGCCGATGCGGCCGAGGGCAGCGGGATCGCGCGCTACGCCAGGGAATCCATCGAGATCGACGGGGTGACGATCGGCGCGGGCGAGGCGGTGGTGCTGGACACCGCGCGGGCCAACCTGGACGAGCGGGCCTTCGCCGAGCCGCTGCGGTTCGACCCCGGCCGCTCCCCCAATCCGCAGCTCGCCTTCGGCCACGGACCCTGGCATTGCCTGGGTGCGCCGCTGGCCCGGTTGCAGCTGATCGAGGTGTTCACCGCGCTCCCCGCCCGGTTTCCCTTGCTGCGCGTGGGAATTCCGGACGGGGAGCTGGCCAGGACGGGCAACCTGTTCACCGAGCGGGTGCGCCGGTTGCCGGTCGAGTGGTGATCAGGCGCCCACGGTGCGGCGCAGCCAGACCCGGGTTGCCTCGCGGTACTCGTGCGCGTTCTTGTGCAGGCCAAGGGAATGCCCGGCACCGGGCAGCACGTAGGTCTCCAGCTTGGCGGCCGGGGTGTAGTACGGGGCCTCGGCCGGGCGCAGCGTCTTGCCGCTGGTGCAGTCGCGCAGCGCGAGCAGGCCGCAGAACAGGATGTCCTTCTGCCCCACCGGCTGGAACACCGGCACGTTGATGCCCAGGGTGGTGGGCAGCACGATGCCGAACACCGCGACCGTGCCCATGCCGGGCACCGACACCTGGTCCTTGGTGGCCTCGTCCGCCTCGATCACCTTGGGATCGGCGTTGGCCGAGTTGTAAAACAGCGGTCCGCGCGCGCCAGGGCGGGTGGCGAACCAGAGCGGATCGCTGCCGCGCTTGCCCAGCAACGGATCCAGCAACGCCGGGCCGAGGCCGAGCACCGCGCCCAGGCCCAGCACCGGCAGTGCGGGCAGGTGGGTGATGCCGCTGAGGATGACCGCGTCGACGTCCTTGTACACCGCGGCCTCGGTGGCCACGATGCCGGAACCGACCGAGTGGCCGACGATGACCACCTTCCGGAACGGCACCCCGCCGACCCGGCCGGCGCGCAGGTGCTGGACCACCTGGTGCATGGAGTCGGCCTCGGCCGAGAGCAGCATGGGCAGGCTCAGCGGTTTGGTGGACTTGCCGGTGCCGAGGCGGTCCACGGCGAAGGTGGCGAACCCGGCCTTGGCCATATCGCGCTGGTAGGAGTAGCGCTCGGGCTGGTACGGCAGGTCCCAGTACGCGCGGTTGTAGGTGCCGCCGTGCACCAGCAGCTGCACGACCGGCGGGGTTGTGCCGCTGGGCAGGCAGAGCTGGCCCTGCACGGTGGCCGGACCACCGGGCAGCAGCGGCAGTAAACCGGGGCCGGTGACGGGCAGGTCGAGCACCTTGCAGTTGACCGGGTCGGCCGCGGCCTGGGGCGCGGTCAGACCGGTGAACAGCAGGGTGCAGGCCGACGCGACCGCGAACAGCTTCGGTAGCAGTCTCACGGGGAGAGCCTTCCAAGATCGGAAAGGGTCGGGAGCTGCCTGACGATACACCCGGTAGCCGGGCGGATACTTTCAGGTGACTACCGGGAGTGGACGGTCATCGGCAGCTGGTTGGGCTGCATGGTCGCCTTGACCTTCGGGTAGACCCGCTTGCCCGGCACCGGAACCAGGCGCCAGCGCGCGCCGATGGTGGCGGCCACCATCGCGATCTCGGTCTGCGCCAGGAAGTGGCCAGGGCAGAACCGGGCGCCGGCGCCGAAGGGGATGTAGGCGCCCTTGGGTAGCGCGGCCATCCGTTCGGGGGTCCAGCGGTCGGGGTCGAACCGGGCCGGGTCGGTGAACCAGCGCGGGTCCTGGTGCAGCGTGTGCTGGCTGACCGCGACCTCCGAGCCTGCCGGGATGCGCACGCCGCCGAGTTCGACGTCCTCCCTGGCCCGGCGCATCAGGATGATCGGCGGGGTGCGGCGCAGAATCTCGTTGACGATGCGCTGGGTGTACTCGAGTTTGGGCAGGTCCTCGAAGGTGACCGGGTGGCCTTCGAGGACCTCGTCGAGTTCGGCGTGGAAGCGGCGTTCGATCTCCGGGTTGACCGCGATCTCGTGGAAGAACCAGGCCAGCGCGACCGAGGTGGTCTCCGCGCCGGTGGTCAGGATGGTGACCACCTCGTCCTGGATCTGCTCGTCGGTCATGGCCTCGCCGGTGTCCTCATCCCGCGCGGCCAGGAACACCGAGAGCAGATCCCCGTGATCCCCGCCCTGGGTGCGCGCGGTGATGATCGCCTCCGGGATGACCGCGCGCAGCCGGGCCGCGGCCTGGTCGAAGCGGCGATTGCCCGGGATGGGCAGCTTTTCCACCAGCCGCGGCGAGAACGCGCGGACCAGCACGTTCTCCAGCATGATCGGAATGGACCGCTGGATCTCGGCGAGCACCTCGGCGCCGAGGTCGGCCGCGAACAGGGTGCGCCCGGCGATGGTGAGCACCAGGTCCTGCATCCGGGCGTCCAGCGCGACCTGCTGGCCCTCGGTCCAGGAGTCGGCGAGGTCCTGGGCCAGGCAGGAGATGGTGGACTCGGCGTAGGCGGCGACCCGGCCGCGGGCGAAGGCGGGCAGCACCATCCGGCGCTGCCGCTGGTTGAACGCGCCGTTGGAGGTGGCCAGGCCGTCGCCGAAGAGCGGGCGCATCTTGTCGAAGACAATGCCCTTGTCGTACTTGTCCGCGTCGATCGCGAGCAGGCGCAAGGCCAGTTCCGGGCTGGTCACCATGTAGACGGGCAGCGGACCGAGGAAGATCTGCACGACCTCGCCGTGCGCGGGCAGCGAGGTGAGGAAGGGCAGGGGTTTACGCAGTAGGGACAGCGTGTGACCAAGCAGCGGCAACCGTCCGGGAACCACCGCGACCATGTGCACCCACCTCATCCACCGAACGTGTGCGGCCGTTAACAATAGGTAGTCGCAGGTCACGTTAGCGACGCTTCTCCAGAGACATACACACGATCGGATGGACTCTGTTAGCAACCCTTCCAACGATTGCGGTGTGTCGGCCCTAAGCTGCACTCCGTAATCAGTCGAGGAGGGGAGTCCGCGTGGCCGCGGAACGCAACTGGGTGCCGGCGGGCATCGACACCAGCGTGCCAAGTCCGGCAAGGGTCTACGATTACTGGCTGGGCGGCGGCCACAACTTCGAGGCCGACCGAATCCTGGCCGAACAAATCCTCAAGATCATGCCGGACCTGCGCAGCGCCACCCAGTTGAACCGCTCGTTCCTGCGTCGCGCGGTGCTGCACATGGTGGACAACGGCGTGCGGCAGTTCCTGGACATCGGTTCCGGGATTCCTACCGTGGGCAACCTGCACGAGATCGTGCAGCGGGCGGATCCCAGTTGCCGGGTGGTGTACGTGGACCGGGACCCGGTGGCGGTGGCGCACAGCCAGATGTTGCTGGCGGGCAACCCGAACGCGGCGGTGATCCAGACGGATCTGCGGGACGTCGAGGGTGTGCTGGAAGCGCCGGAGACCCGGGAGTTGATTGACTTTGATCAGCCGGTTGGGCTGATCATGTTGCTGCTGCTGCATTTTGTGCCGGATGAGTGGGATCCGGTGGGGTTGATCTCGCAGTACCGCGAGCGGTTGGCGCCGGGGAGTTTCTTCGCGGTGTCACATGTTTCCGGGGATGCGAACGCGACCGGGCTGAATGAGGCGGTGGAGGCGTACAAGCGCACCCAGAACGCGCCGATCGTGCGGAGTCACGATGAGGTGCTGCGGTTCTTCGAGGGGTTTGAGCTGGAGGAGCCGGGGCTGGTGGGGTGCGCGTTCTGGCGGCCGGACGGGGTCGGGGATGTGACGGACAAGCAGGAGATCAACAACCTGCCGTTCGCGGGGGTGGCCCGGAAGGTGTGATGTGCCCCGGGACCCTCAGTCGTCGAGTTGGCCCAAGTGGTACGCCCAGTTGAGCCAACTATGCGTACGACTTGGGCCAACTCGACGCTGGCGCGCTAGTTCAGGTGGCTGATCTCCGGCCAGAGTTCGTCCCAGGACTTGGTGGTGTCCTCACAGAGCCAGATGGTGCCGCCGTGTTCCCTGTTCTTGATGTTCAGGTTGTTGCGGATTTCCGCTACCTGGCGGAGGTTGGTGCAGGCTTTTTTGGCCCAGGCTGGGGCGTCCGGGTACTTGGCGGGCTGGACCAGGATCGCGTTGCGGGCCGCGGCGGGTGGGCGTTCCCAGGCCGCGTAACCTCGGTATCCACTGTGGACACTGGGGAGTCCCTGGGTGCGGCCGTAGCGTTGCAGGGCGGCGGCTTGGCCGAAGTTCTCGGCGATGATGACGGTGTTCTTGCGCTGGGTTGACGGGAGACGGTGGTAGACCGTGGTGACCGTGTTGGTCAGTTCTGGCCAGCCGAACTGTTCCGCGGTCAGGCCGTTCATCTGCACCACCGGGATGCGGTCGAGGTAGCTCTCCGGGACCAGCGGCAGGGCCAGGGGTGCGATGAAGATCGCGGACAGGGTGGCGGCGGTGACTGCCAGGGTGGGGCGGAGTTTGCCGGTTCCGTTGGACAGCCAGGTGTCCACGGACAGGGCGCCCGCGGCGAGCAGGGCCGGGTAGGCGCCGAAGAGGTAGAGGGCGGAGCCGCCCGCGGCGAGCAGAGCCGCGGTGAGGAGCAGGTAGGCGGCGCCCAGGAAACGGAGTTCCGGGGTGCGGAGCAGGCGGATCAGGCCGGCCAGCCAGAGCGGGATCAGCAGGGGGCCGATCACCAGGGCCTGCATGGCGAGGAAGAGCAGGGAACCGCCTCGTTCACTGTTGCCTTCGCTGAGGTGTTTGGCCATTTCCAGTTGGGGCCAGCCGTTCTCGAACTGCCAGAGCAGGTTGGGCAGCCAGATCAGCAGGGCGATGGCGCCGCCTGCGTAGAGCCAGGGGCTGCGGAGCAGGGTTCGGGGGCCGGTCAGGGCGATGGCGAGGAGGAGGGAGAGGACCACTCCGCCGATGAGGTATTTGTTGTGCAGGGCCACCCCGAGTACCGCGCCCGCGGCCAGGAGGAGTCTGGGGTCGGCGCCGCGGATCACCTTGACCAGCAACCACACCACCGCGGCGGTGAAGGTGATGTCGAAGGTGGTGGTGTGCAGCATGTGGCCGGGGATCAGGACCATGCCGGACAGGGCGGTGCCGATGGCGGCCAGGGTTTGGGCCCGGCGGGTGCCGCCCAGTTCCCGGGCGGTCAGGGCGACCAGGAGCACGGTCAGGCCGGCCGCGATGGCTGCGGGGAAGCGTTGGGCCATCAGGGAATCCGGGGCGATCAGGTCCATCAGTGCGGCGATCATGGGGGTGAAGGACGGCTGGTCGGGGTAGCCCCAGGCCGGGTGCTGGCCGGCGATGATGAAGTACAGCTCGTCGCGGTGGGGGCCGTAGCCGCCGCTGAAGGCGATCAGTACCAGGGTGACCGCCGCCGAACTGGCCAGCGCTCCCCTGGACAGCGCCTGGCGTACCGAAGTCTCCTGCTTCATGGGCAAAGCCTGGCGGGGAACGGGTTTTCGCTCCATGGGTCTGTGCCCCCGGGGCGGGGGTGGTGCCAGGTCTACCGGAGTGGAGGGGTCAGCTTGCCGCCCGCGCGCAGGAAGCGGTTGACCCAGAGGGTGGCGGCGCCCAGGGCGATGGCGTCGGGGCCCAGTTGGCAGAGGGCGATCTGGGTGCCGTCGAAGGGGTGGTGCAGGGCGTAGCGGCGGGCGGTGTCGCGAATGAGGGGGAGGTTGTCCTCGGCGAGCAGGAGTCCGGCCCAGCCGCCAAGGAGGATGCGTTCGGGGTTGAAGAGGTTGATCAGGTTGGCGATGCCCGCGCCCAGGTAGCGGGCGCTTTCCTGGATGAGGGCCTGGGCTTGCGGAGACGGGTCTGCCAGGGCCTTGCGGAAGGCGGATTCCTCGTCGAGCAAGGGATCGGGGGTGGGGTGCAGGGCGCGGTGGCGGGCGACGATCGCGGCGGCGCCGGTGTAGGACTCCAGGCAGCCCTGGGAGCCGCAGCGACACGGTGGGCCGTCCAGCGCCAGGGTGGTGTGGCCCCACTCCCCCGCGCTGCGCCGCGCGCCGCGGAAGGGGTTGCCCTCGGCGATGACGCCCGCGCCCACGCCGGAGCCGATCAGCGCGATCACCGCGTGCTGGGCGCCGCGGCCCGCGCCGAACCACATTTCGGCCTGGCCCATGGTGTTCGCGCCGTTGTCGATGTGCAAGGGCAGGTCGGTTCCCTTGCGCAGCAAGGTTTCCAGCGGGACCGTGTGCCAGGCCGGGGTGTGCCCGTGCACCAGCAACTCGGCGCCCTGTTCGACCAGGCCGGGCACGCCGACGCCGACCCCCAGGATGCGCTCAGGGTCGACGTTGTCGGCCGCCTGGACCTTGGCCAGGCCGGTCAGGATGTGGCTGATCACCAGGTCGCGGTCCTGGTTGTCCGGTTCGATCGGCAGGGTCTGCTCAGCCAGCACCGCCAGGGTGAGGTCGAAGGCCTTGACCCGCACCCAGGTCTCGGCCACCTCCACCCCGATCACCGTGGACTGCCGCGGGTTCACCCGGAGCAGGCCGCGTGGGCGCCCACCGTCGGAACCGACCGTGCCCGCCTCCACGACCAACTGCTCCTCGACTAGTTGGCCCACCACGTTGCTCACCGAGGCCTGGCTCAGCCCGGTGCCCGCGGCGAGTTCCTGCCTGCTGACCGGGCCGTCGAAGTACAGCCTGCGCAGCACCGTTGCCCGATTGCCCCGCCGCAGGTCGTGCACTGTCTGACTGTTCTCGCGCACCCGGGTCCCTTCGCCGTCTTGACCGATTATCAACCTGCCAGTTAAATCACAGCTTGAAATAAGGTGTGTTCTCAGTTGTCAGCTCCGCCGCCCTCGCTCTGTGTGAGGTTTCGCATGCGCAGTGTCCCGTTCTGGTCCGCAGCGGCGTTGGGGCTGTTGCTGACCGCGACCGCTCTGGTGGCCCCGGCCCCGCAGGCGCAGGCCGCCGGGGAGACCGTCAACATCGCACTGACCACCACGACCACGGCCAACAAGGGCCGCACCGTCACCCGGGGGCTGCAACCGCAGGCCCCGGTCCGGTTCACCCCCGGCACCGGCAGCGGTGGCACCACCATCACCGTCAACGAGGGCCGGACCTACCAGGAGTTCGAGGGCGCGGGCGCGTCCTTCACCGACACCGCCGCCTGGCTGATGAACTCCAGCGGCGCGCTCACCCCGGCCACCCGCGACGCCACCATGCGGAAGCTGTTCCACCCCACCGAGGGGATCGGACTGTCCTTCATCCGCAACCCGCTGGGCGCCTCCGACCTGGCCCGCTTCGACTACAACTTCGACAACACCTGCTGCGATGTCAGCGATTTTGCTATCAACCACGACCTCGCGGACGTGCTTCCCCTTACCCGTCAAGCGAAACAGCTCAACCCGGCGCTGAAGGTGATGGCCTCGCCGTGGAGCGCGCCGGGCTGGATGAAGGACAACAACCACATGCACCAGGGGTGGTTGCAGTCCCAGTACTACACCGCCTTCGGCCAGTACTTCGCCAAGTACGTGCAGGCCTACCAGTCCCGCGGTGTGCCCATCGACTACGTCTCGGTGCAGAACGAGCCGACCTGCTGCGCCGGGTATCCCTCGATGCACTGGAACGCCAACGGCCTCATCCACTTCACCAAGAACGCGCTCTGGCCCGCCTTCCGCGCGGCCGGGATCACCAGCAAAACCCTGGTGCTGGACTGGAACTGGGACAAGTGGGCCGAGTTCGGCGCGCCCCAGGTGAACGATCCGGCCATCCGCAACGACCCGCTCTTCGGCGGCGTGGCCTGGCACGGCTACGGCGGCGATGTGGCCACCCAGACCCAGGTGCACAACCAGTACCCGGGCATCAAGCAGTACGGCACCGAGCACTCCGGCGGTGAGTGGATCAACGACCAGCACCGCGAGGACATGGTCGCCGACATCATCAACCCGACCCGCAACCACGCCCGCAGCGTAGTCAAGTGGAGCCTCGGGCTGGACCAGAACCAGGGCCCGCACAACGGTGGTTGCGGCACCTGCACCGGGCTGATCACGGTGCAGAACGGCGGCCCTCGGCACGGCCAGGTGGACTACACCATTGAGTACTACAACATGGGCCACCTGACCAAGTTCGTCCGCCCCGGCGCGGTCCGGGTGGACACCAACAACACCGCCGCGGTCAGCAACGTGGCCTGGCGCAACCCGGATGGCTCCAAGGCGCTGATCGCCTACAACACCAGTGGCGCCAGCCAGAACGTGCGGGTCAACTGGGGCGGCCAGTCCTTCACCTACGCCCTGCCCGCCCGCACCACGGCCACCTTCACCTGGGCCGGACAGCCCAGCGGCGGACCCACCGGTGGCCAGATCACCGGGCTGGGCGGCAAATGCCTGGACGTCGCCGACAACAGCACCGTCAACGGCGCCCTGGCCCAGATCTGGGACTGCGTTGGCGCGGACAACCAGCGCTGGACGATCAACGCCGACGGCACCGTGCGCGCGCTGGGCAAGTGCCTGGACGTGAGCGGGAACGGCACGGCCAACGGCACGCCGGTGCACCTGTGGGACTGCTTCGCCGCACCGAATCAGCTCTGGCAGGTGCAGGCCGATCGGACCATCCGCAATCCGCAGTCGAACAGGTGCCTGGACGTGACCGGCAACAACGCGGCCAACGGCACCAAGCTGCAGATCTGGGACTGCACCGCCGCGCCGAACCAGCAGTGGAGCACCGCGTGAACGCTCACCGGTGAAAGTCGTGGGTCCGGGTCCGCGCGGGGACCCGGGCCCACGCGTCACCGGCCGAGCGCGACCAGCTTGGGCACCAGCGTGGCGGGCGCGGGCATGGCGGCCATCTCCTTGCGCACCGCCAGCGCCGCCTCGGTGAGGCCCGGTTCGGTGAGCAGCCTGCGCAGTTCGGCGGTGCTGATGTCCTTGGCGGCCACCGCGGTGCCCGCGCCGCGCTTGGCGACCAGCCGGGCGTTGTGGTCGCGGTCGCCCGCGCCGGGCACCACCAGCTGCGGGATGCCCGCGGCCAGCGCCGCCGCCACCGAACCCGCGCCACCGTGGTGCACCAGCGCGGCGCAGTGCGCGAGCACGCTGGTCAGCGGGGCCCAGTCCAGGGTGCGGACGTTGCCGGGCAGGGATTCCCGGCGCAGGATGCGGCGATCCGGGCGGAGCAGCACGATCTCGGCGTCCAGGCCGTCGGCGGCGTCTGCCACCGCGCTCATCAGCCGGTTGCCGCCGGGACCGCCGACGGTGCTGCGGCTGACCGCGATCCGCGGGCGGTCGGCCTCGGCGCTCAGCCAGGCCGGGATCTCGCCCGCGCCGCTGTAGGGCTCGTAGCGCATGGGCCAGCCGGGCTGCTCGCCGACCAGGCTGGGCGGCGCGGTGACGATCCGCGCGGCGGGCCCCGGCAGTTCGTCGATGTTGTTGCGGCGCAAGGGTTTGGCCAGGCGTTCCCGGGTGGCGGCGAGCAGTTCCAGGCCGTCGAAGAGGGAGTTCTCCACCAGCACCGCTGGCACGCCGGCGACCGCGGCGGCCAGCGCCCCGGCGATGGCCAGTGGCTCGTGCAGGATCAGGTCGGGTTTCCAGGAGCGGGCCAGCGCGACCGCGCCGTCCGCGATCTCCTCGTTGACGTGGCCGAAGAGCAGGGCCGCGCCGCGGGTGCCGGACTTGCCCGCGATCTCCGCCTTGGCGATCAGCGGGTGCCACAGCAGGGTCCGGCGGACGATCGGCTCGAACTTGAATCCGGGGGCGAGGTCGCGGACCGGCAGGTCTGCCTGGTCGGCCACTGCCATGGCCTCGCCCGCGGTGGCGAGCAGCACCTCGTGGCCGGCCTCGCGGAGAGCGCGGGCCAGCGGGACCATCGGTAACAGGTGGCCCAGCAGCGGAGCCGCGGTGATCATGACGCGCACCTCGCCACGGTAGCGCGGATCTCCAGACAGGTTCGTCGTTCAGCCGACCGAACAAGTTCCGGACTACCCTGAATCTCATGGACCGGCCGAATCCGGCACGCTGGCTGGCCTACGCCTATGGCGCACGCCTGCCCGCCCGGTACCACTCCTGGGTGCTGCACGATGTGACCGCGCCGACCTGGCTGCTGCGGCACGTGGCCCGCACCCTGGTCCAGGCCGCGCCGTTCGTGCTCGCGCTCTACCTGGTCTTCGATCCGCTGCTGGATTTCCCGCCGAGCCTGGTGCTGCCCGCGCTGGGCCTCGGCCTGCTGGTCAGCCTGTACTACTCGGCCTCCTTCGCCCCGGAGAGCGCGGACTACCGGGCGGCCAGGCACGGGTTCCCGCCGGGATACGCCACCGAGGTCAGAGCCGCCCGCCGTCGTGGCCCCGACTGGCCCTGACCAGGCTAACTGTTACAGCCTGTGACAATTGTCACCGGGCCCACCGGCGGCCCCCTGGATGTCCGAACATCTACGCGCCGACCACACGGGGATGGGTGGCACTTCCTGGGGTTTTGAGCGACTTCCCATGACTTGGGGGCACCACACCGTGACTCGCCATCGTGCGGGCAAGGCCGTCAGCCTGCTCGCCTTCATCGCGGCCGCAGGTCTGCTGACCAGCCTGCCCGCCAACGCCATCGCCGGGGGCACCCCCGCCGCCGACGGCGCCTACGGCTTCGTGGCCAAGATCGACGTCGGC
Source organism: Crossiella sp. CA198 (assembly GCF_052078295.1). Classification (NCBI taxonomy): domain Bacteria; kingdom Bacillati; phylum Actinomycetota; class Actinomycetes; order Pseudonocardiales; family Pseudonocardiaceae; genus Crossiella; species Crossiella sp. CA198. Next base: position 180,069 of record NZ_JBQJIM010000021.1, on the reverse strand, counting down.
GCAGGCGTCCGCAGCTGCAGCGGGGTGCTGGTCGACCCGAACTGGGTGCTGACCGTCAAGAGCTGCTTCCCGGAGAACGCCCAGGGCGGCAAGCCCGCGCAGCCGACCAAGGTCACCGTCGGCCGGACCGCGTTGCCGGGCACCGCGGGCAAGGTGCTGGACGCGGTCAACCTGATCCCGCGCGCCGACCGCAACCTGGCGCTGGTCCGGCTCTCCGCCCCGGCCGAGGGCATCACCCCCGCCGCCGTGGCCAGGACCGCGCCCGCAGCTGGTGAATCGGTGCGCCTGGCCGGCTACGGCCGCACCGCCACCGAGTGGACCCCGGACCGGCTGCAGACCGGCGCGGCCAAGGTCGAATCGGCCGCGCCGAGCACCCTGTCGGTGCTCGGCGAGGGTTCGGTCTCGGTCTGCCGCGGCGACTCCGGCGGCCCCGCCTTCCGCGAGGTCGGCGGGCGCTTCGAGGTGCTCGGGTTGCACGCGGCCTCCTGGCAGGGCGGCTGCGTCGGCGAGACCGAGACCCGGCGCACGGTCACCGAGTCCAGGGTGGACAACCTGGACGGCTGGCTGGAAGCACAGCTGATCGGCCTGACCGCGACCCCGCTCGCCCAGCACGGCAACAAGCTGAGCTGGCTGAACCCGCCGTCGTTGCAGGCCACCGGCTACCGCGTGTACGGCGCGCGGACCGCGGATGTGCCGCTGGTCCCGGCGAACCTGCTGGGCACGGTCGGCGACGGGCAGTTCACGCACACCGCGTTGCCGGCCAAGCAGGTGTGGCACTACCGGGTGGTCCCGGTGACCGCCGCCGGTGACGGCCCGGCCTCCACGATCGCCTCGGCCACGGTGAAGACGCACACCGTCAGCGACTTCAACGGCGACGGCCGGGACGATATCTCGGCGGTCTACAACTACGAACCGCGGAACCTGGGCACCTTCACCTTCGACGGCTCCGCCCAGGGCCCGGCCGCGCCCGTCGCCAAGGCCCAGACCGGCCCGAACAACTGGGAGATCAGCAGCGGCAAGTACCTCAACGGCGACTTCAACGGCGACGGCTTCGCCGACTGGGGCGCCTTCTACACCTACGGCGGCGGCAGCATCAAGCTCTTCGTGCGCTGGGGCTCGCCGACCGGGCTCAAGGACGCGGGCGAACTGTGGGACTCCGCCGGGCAGTGGGACTGGAACCGGGCGCAGTTCGTCGCGGGCGACTTCAACGGCGACGGCCGCACCGACATCACCGCCGTCTACGGCTACCCGAACGGCCAGACCAAGTTCTGGCTGTTCCGCGGCAACCCGGCCGGGGTGGACGCGCCCGTGGTGACCTGGGATTCCGGCGAGCACAACTGGGAGCGCACCAGCAGCACCTTCATCGCCGGTGACTTCAACGGCGACGGCCGCGACGACCTGGCCGGGCTGTACAACTACGGCACCTACGACGTGGCCCTGTTCGTCGCTGACGGCACCGTCGACGGGCACACCAAGCCCGCGCAGCAGTGGCGTACCGGCCAGAACCAGTGGGACCCGGACCGCTCCCGGCTGCTGGCCGGTGACTTCGACGGCGACGGGCGGACCGATGTCGCGGGCCTGTACGGGTACCCCGACAACCGGATCGCGCTGTTCGTGGGCAAGGGCACGGCGAGCGGAGTGCAGCCGTTCGCGAAGCGGTGGGAGAGCAACCCCGGCGACTGGTACCTGCAGTCCAGCGCGTTCGTGCCCGGTGACTTCGACGGGGACGGCCGGACGGACATCGGCGGCGTCTACAACTACGGCGGCGGGCACCTGAAGCTGTTCAACTTCCGCGGGCAGGCGGATGGCAGCACCGATCGGGGCACCGAGGCGTGGGATTCCGGGAGCGGGTGGCACTGGGAGCGGGTGCTGTTCATCCCGTGAGGTAGTGGGACGAGAACGCCCGGATCGGCTTGGCCGGTCCGGGCGTTGTGCGCTCAGGCGAACAGGCTGGCGCCGAAGGCGGTGAAGACCAGCGCGGCGATCACGGCGAGCCAGGTGAGGGCGAGGATGCCGTGGTAGCCGGTCACGGCCCGGTCGCCGTCGCGACCGCCGAAGTGGCCGCGTTCCAGGTTGGACAGGGTGACGTAGACGAAAATCGGGATGGTCACCGCCCACACGACCATGCAGTAGGGGCAGAGCGTGCGGATCTCGTACAGGCTCTCGATGATCAGCCAGTGGGTGAAGATCACGCCGAGGGTGGCTCCCGCCTGGAGGCCGAGCCAGAACCAGCGGCGGTAGGTCGCGCCGGCCAGGAGTCCGAGGCCGATGGCGGTGACGGCGCTGAACCCGGCGATGCCCAGGAGTGAGTTGGGGAAGCCGAAGACGGCGGCCTGCTCGGATTTCATCACCGTGCCGCAGCTGAGCGCGGCGTTGAAGGTGCAGGTGGGGATGTAGTTCGGGTTGATCAGCAGCTCGAGCTTCTCGATCGTGAGCACGAAGGAGGCGGCCAGGCCGACCAGGCCACCGATGCCGAGCAGCCAGGCGACGATCCGGTCCAGGCGGCGGAGGCCGGCTCCGGTGTCTTCGGCGGCGTGCTGGGGGGCTACCTGCCTGCTTGTCATAGCGCATCCGATCCAGTGCGGTTCCGGCTCACACCACGGTAGGCGGTACCCGGGACGCGCGCACCGCCTCGGTCGATCACAGCACCGGTGGGGTGACGTTGGGGTGAGCTGTTCACTTATCAGTTCGGTGGCGCGGTGGGTTCTGGGACCGACATCAAGATCAAGAGATACGGGCGTCCTCGCCGGACGGCCATCCACAACGGCCAACGTGGCGTACGACAACGGCCAACACGCGCGGAGGTTGAAACCTCGCCGGCGTGTTGGCCGTTGTGGACGGGGTGTTGGCCGTTGTTGTACGGGGTGTTGGCGGATGTGGGCGTGCGTTGGGACCTCGCGCGCCTACATCCGTTGGGACTGTGTACGACTTGGGCCAACTTGGTGTGCGAGTTTGGCCAACTCGGCGTACGAGATCGGCCAACACTCGGGGTGGGGGTGGGTTAGCAGTCGGGGTCGCAGCAGGAGTTTCGGCGCATGGTGTGGGCTACTTCGAGCCAGTCCTGCTCGGTGACGGCAGCTGCGGTGGTGGTGGCTGTTTCGGTTTGGTTGGCGAAGGAGTTGACCAGGTCTGTTGTGGTGAAGGGGATGCCGCCGCGGAGGACCGTGGTGGTGTTGATCAGGTCGTTGAAGTTGGTGAAGGGGTCGCCGTTGACGATGGTCACGTCGGCGACCTTGCCTGGCTCCAGGGTGCCGAGGTCGGTGTCCTGGCCGAAGACCTTGGCGGGCAGCGAGGTCACGGTGCGCAGGGCCTGGGTGGGGGTGAAGCCGTTGCGGTGCAAGGCTCTTAGGCCCAGGTGCAGGTGCAGGCCGATGGCTACCAGGGGGGCGTCGGTGCCGAGGGCGACCAGGCCGCCGCCGTCGAGGACTCGTTTGTAGACGTCGACCTCGGTGGACAGGGTGGTGAGCTGGGCGGGGGTGGGGGGCACCTTGGCGGCGGCTCGGGCCGCGGCGGCGTCCCAGGGGGGCATCAGGGTGGTGACGCGGGGGTCTTCGGCGAGAGCTGGGTCGGTGCCGATGAGGGGAGCCGCGGTGAAGGGGGTGGCGATGAGGTGGAAGTTGGTGCGGGTGTAGATCTCGGTGACGTCTTGGTAGGCGCGGCCGGCGGCGCTGGTGGCGTGGCCGAACTCCAGGCGCTGGGTGGCTTGGAGGTGGGTGGTCAGGTCCTGGCCGAGTTGCACGCCGGGTGAGCACAGGTGGCCGCCGCTGCGGACGCCCAGGCGCTGGTGGGCGAAGTCGGCGGCTTCCTTCATGATCCAGCCGGGGGCGCGGACGTAGGTCTTGACGAAGTCCCAGTCCAGGGCCGCCGCCCGGTCCAGGGAACGGCGCAGGCCCGCGCGGGTGCTGTGCGCGCGGCCCATGCTGTAGGCGACGCGGGCGCCGTCGAGCAGCTCGCCGGTGGCGATCAGCCGGGGGCCGGCCAACGCGCCGGAGTTGATCGCCTCCCGGATGCGGGCCTGTTCGTAGGCGAAGCCGCCGAAGGAGACGGCGGTGGTGATGCCGTAGGCCAGTTGCAGGGCGGTTTGCCTGCCGCCGTAGGTGGACTGCCAGGGGTGGGTGTGCGCGTCCCAGAGGCCGGGGAGCACGGTCTGCTGGGCGGCGTCGATCCGCCTACCGGCCGGTCGGTTGGCACGGTGTGGTTCGACGGCGGCGATGCGGCCGCGGCGCAGTACCAGGTCGACGTCCTGGCGGACCTCGTCGCCGGTGCCGTCCCAGAAGCGGCCGGCGTGCACCACGGTGTCCTCGGGGCGGGGGCGCCGGTAGTCCAGCGGCGCGCGCACGGTGCGCGGGGCGCCGCCGTCCACGCCGATCAGGCGCAGCCGGGTGCCGGAGAGGTAGAGCACGGTGCGGCCGTCACCGGAGAAGGAGGGGTGGTCGGCAGCCTCGTCGGCCAGCTTGCGCGGGGCGCCGGTGGGGGTGCCGTCGGGGCGGATGGGGACCAGGTGCAGGGCCGATTCGATGATCACGGCGAGGTGCTTGCCGTCCGGGGACCAGACGGGGCCGGAGTCGTAGCGGTCGGCGATGGAGGTGTTCGGCGCTACCGGGTGCAGGCGGTCCTTACCGGTGGCGACGTCGACGATCCGGATGAGGTTGTAGCCCTCGCGGAAGCGGCCGTTGAGACGGTTGCGGTCGCAGAAGGCGACGAACTTGCCGTCGGGCGACCAGCTCGGGCGGCCGGGGATGCCGCCGCCGCCGAGCGGGGTGACCAGGATCTTCTCGGTGCCCGCGGTCAGGTCGCGCAGGACCAGGTTGCCGGACATGTCCAGGGCGGCGAGTGTGCCGCCGTCCGGGGACAGCGCGGGGTGCACCCGGCCGCCGGTGGCCAGCACCTTCTCCGCGCCGGTGGCCAGGTCGCGGCGGCGCGCGGTGTAGAGGCCGTCGCGGTCGTCGGTGTAGACGATCGCCTTGCCGTCGGCGGTCCAGCTCGGCGCGAGCAGGAACCGGGTCGGGTCGGCGGTGACCACCTTGCGCGGGCTGCCGCCTGCGCTGGGCACGGTCCACAGCGAGTTGAGCGCGGCGAAGACGACCTGCTTGCCGTCCGGGGACAGCGCGGGCAGGTGCGGGGAACGCACCTCGCGCACGCCCTCACCGGTGTGGTCGTAGTTCTTGCCCCGGTACCGCGGCCGGTCCAGCGGCAGGCTGGCGGTGAACGCGATGGGTTCCGGGGTGGTGGGCGAGCTTGGGCGGAGCAGGGTGAACTTGCCGCTGACAGTGAGCAGCAGCCGGTCCTTGTCCGCCCAGCGCGGCGGCACCGGCTCGACATCGCCTGCCACCGGCACCGGCTGACCGGCCACCACCAGGGTGCAGCCCGCGTTCGGTGACGGCGTGGTGCGCAGGTAGGCCAGCCGGCCGTCCGGGGACAGCGCGGGGGCCAGCACCTGGGCGCCGCTGGTGTCGGTGTGCTCAACGGCGACCGCGCCGGAACCATCCGACCGGATGGCGGCCACCGTGCGCGAGTCCAGCGCGGTGCCGGTGAAGGAGCCGCGCACGAACAGGATCCGGCTGCCGTCGGCGGAGAAGGTCGGGTCGAAGTCCTCCCAGGCCCTGTCCTGCAGCGGACCGTCCTGGCCGGGTTTGCCGGTGATCCGGGTCAGCTCGCCGGTGCGCACATCGGCCACCCAGATCCGGTACGGGCTGCCGGTGACCGTGTCGCCGCCGCGCTCGGAGGCGAAGGCGATCTTGGTGCCGTCCGGGGACCAGGCCGGGCCGCGGTCGTCCCACGGGCCGTCGGTGAGCTGACGCAGGCCGGTGCCGTCCGCGCGCAGCAGCCAGAGGTGGAAACCGCCGCCGCGATAGGCGCAGACGACCAGGTGTTTGCCGTCCGGGCTGAATACCGGGCGGTTGGGTTCCAGGTCGGCCGGGGTGAGGGCTTTCGCCTTGCCGCCACCGCGCGGAATCGACCACAGCACGTTCTGCACCTCGGCGACCAGGCTGCCGTCGGCGGGATTCAGGGTGGCGGCGCCATTGGTGGCCGCCGTGAAGGAAAGGGCTCGTTTTCCGGCCCCTTCGGCCACTTCAGCCGCGGGGTCGGCGAGCGCGTCCGGCGCGGAGCCCAGGGCTCCGGCGGTGCCAGCGGCGGCCGCGGTGAGTGCGGCCGCCTGGAGGAACCGGCGTCGGGACAGGGTCGATTCACTACTGTCCGAAATCTCCACCCGGCGAGCCTACCCATTCGGGTGACCCCCACAAGAGGTATTGATTTCTTGGAAAAGCGCATTCCGGACGAGCGAATTTTATTCCCAGTCCCACTGGAAGCTGTGCCAGCCGGGGCGGGGTTCCGGGATGAGCAGCTCGACCAGGCCGGTGCGGTCCACCTCGACCGTGTGCACCGGCACCGGTTCGGTGACGCTGTCGGGTTGCCAGCTGTGCACCACCCGCACCGGCAGCGCGTCCGGGTGGAAGGTGAGCCGGGCGCCCAGCGAGTCCACCCCGTGCCGCAGGTGACCGCGGTAGCGGTGCGCGGTGCGGGTGCAGTCGGCGAAGAGCCAGCGCCACTCCAGCACCTGCGCCTCGCCCCGGCGCAGCGGCTGGTCCAGCACCAGTTCGGCATAGGTGGCCCGGTGGTCGCGGTGCTGACGGCCCAGTTCGCCGCCCAGCAGCGCCTCGAACTCGGGCTGGTGGCGCTCCCCTGCCGGGCCACGGTGCCCGGTGACGTAGCTGCCCACGCCGTCGGCCTTGGCCAGCACGAACCGGTGGTGCGCGACCTCCCGCCATTCCCGGTGCACGCCGACGGTGACGTCGACGTCCACGCTCACCATGCCCAGACGATCCGGATCCTCGGCGGCGAACGGGAACGGTGTTGTGTCCACTGTGGACGGTGGGGGGAGGGACATCACTGCGGCGGCTCCGATCGCGAGCGGCCCACGTAGGCGGCGGGACCGTCGCAGTTTAGGTCGCCGCAGGCCCCCAAAAGGTTGCTTCGAACGGATTCACCCGTCCCATGACCAGGCCAGCCCGTAGATGCCGGGCTGGGCATCGAGCACCGCGTGGTGCGCCGCCCCGCTCGGACCTGGCGTGATCTCCCCGAAGACCTCCCGGTCCCCGGCCCCGAGGCGGCTGCGGTACCGGTGGCAGCGGAGCGGCAGTTCCGCGCGGTCGAAGCGCACCCGCAGCAGCAGGTCGCGGACCTCGGCCCGGCAGCCGTACTGGATGAACCCGTCCGCCTGGCCGGGCGCGGGCAGCTGCGCGGTCTCGATCGCGTAAGTCTCCCTGGCCCGCAGCACGTGGTCGAAGACGATCTCCACCGCGAATAGCCCGGACTCCGGGTCGTGGGTCTGGCGGCCGATCCGGCAGTCAGTGACCGCTCGGTAGGCAGGCCGGATCGCGCCGGGTGGCACGGCCTGGAAGGCCACGAACCGGTCCACCCCGTCCTCCAGGGCCTGGAACACCTGCCGGACCCGGTGCTCGACCTCGTGCCGCCGCGCGTCCACCAGGCACAGCCAGTCGTGCTTGAGCTGCCGCAGCTGCGCGTTCGCCCGACCGGTGTCTAGCTCCGGTAGACGGGCGGGCGCGCTGAGTTCCAGGCTGTGCTCGACCTTGGGCCGCCCGTGCACCCGGTCCAGCCACCTACCGCGCGGTCGGCGCGGGCCCAGCAGCGCGACCAGCGAGTCCGCGGGCAGCCCGGCCAGCTCCTCCACGGCGCGCACCGCGTTGAGCGATTCCTCGCGTTCGGGCCGCCGGTTGCCGCGCTGCCAGTAGCTCAGGCTGGAGGTGCTCACCGGCAGTCCCCTGGCGTGCAGGCGGCGGCTGACCCCCTCGATGCCCAGGCCGCTACGCCGGATGGCCAGCCGGAAGGCCAGGTGGAACGGTCCGGTGGACAGCGCCTGGTGCAGGGCGGATTCCTGCCGCTGGTCGGCCATCAGTCCCAGTCCCAGACCACGCCGTGCCAGCCCGCGGAGGCGTCCGCGAGCAGGTAATGGGTGCTGCCGCGCGGCCCGATGCGCAGTTCGGCCACCCGTTCCTCGGGCACCGCCAGCGCGGGCCGCCAGGTGCGGTGGCAGCGCGGCGGGATGGCGTCGGGGTGGAAGAACAGCCGGTAGCCCAGCGAGCGGGCGCCGCCGCTGAGCACGGTGCGGCTGACCGAGCTGGTGCCCAGCCCGAGCGGGAAGTCCCAGGTCCATTCCAGGTGCAGCGTCTCACCGGCGGGCAGCGGATGGTCGAAGCACAGTTCGGCGCTGTTGACCTGGCGGGAGAGGTCGCGCAGCTGCTCACCGGTGGTCGCGCCGAGCACCTCGCCGAGCACCGGCAGCTCCTCGCCGGGTTCGGCGGCGTAGCGGGTGACGTACCGGTTGATGCCGTCGGCCAGCGACATCAGCAGCCTGCGGTTGACCATCCGGACCTGCTGCCGGTCCGGGCCCAGGTGCAGGTCGATCTCCACGCTGATCACGGCCAGCGCGTTGTTGGTCTCCGCGCGCAGCTCGGCGGTGGCCAGCTTCCACTCCAGCTTCTCCTCGAAGGAGCTGGACCGCATCGCCCATTCCTGGCCAGGCGGCTGCGGGGCCTTGCCGAGCAGCCTGCGCAGCGACCCGCTGGGCAGCGCGAGGATCTCCTCCAGGGCGGTCACCGCGGCCAGCGAGGTGCGGCGTTCCGGCCGGGTCCGGCCGCGCCGCCAGTAGCTGAGGCTGGCCAGGCTGACCGCGATCTTCCGGTCCATCAGCCTGCGCTGGATGCTCTCCAGGCTGAGCCCGCTGTGCGTGATGGCCAGGTGCAGCATCTCATGGAAGGTCGCGGTCATGGTGCGACGAGAATCCAGGACCGCCCTCGCTTAAGCAAGGCTGACCAGGGGCTAAGTGAAAATCAGCTGACCAGCCAGCGCTCGGCGTCCATGGCGGCGGCGCAGCCGGACCCGGCGGCGGTGATGGCCTGCCGGTAGCTGTGGTCGACCAGGTCCCCGGCGGCGAAGACCCCGTCCAGGTTGGTCGCGGTGCCCGGACTGGCCACCCGCACGTACCCGTCCACGTCGATCTCCACCTGCCCGCGCACCAGCGCCGAGCGCGGTTCGTGCCCGATGGCCACGAAGAACCCGGTCACCGGCAGCACCGATTCCGCGCCGGTCCCGGTGTGCCGCACCCGCACGCCCTGCACGGTCTGGTCGCCGAGCACCTCCAGCACCCGGGTGTCCAGCAGCCAGCGGATCTTGTCGTTGGCGCGGGCCCGTTCCAGCATGATCCGGGAGGCGCGGAAGTCCTGACGGCGGTGGATCACGGTGACCGTGCGGGCGAACCGGGTCAGGAAGATCGCCTCCTCCATGGCCGAGTCGCCGCCGCCGATCACCGCGATGTCCTGGTCCCGGAAGAAGAACCCGTCGCAGGTGGCGCAGGAGGACACGCCGCGGCCGAGCAGGCGCTGCTCACCGGGCACGTCCAGGTAGCGGGCGGCCGCGCCCATGGCCAGCACCACGGCCCGTGCCTGGTGCGTGACGCCGTTGGCGGTGACCGACTTGACCGGCCCGGACAGGTCGACGGCCTCGACGTCCTCGGCCCGCAGCTCGGCGCCGAAGCGCTCGGCCTGCGCCCGCATCTGCTCCATCAGCTCGGGGCCGAGGATGCCGTCCTTGAAGCCTGGGTAGTTCTCCACCTCGGTGGTGGTCATCAGCGCGCCGCCGTAGCCGGTGCCCTCGAAGACGACCGGCCGCAGTTGCGCCCGCGCGGCGTACACGGCGGCGGTGTACCCGGCGGGCCCGGACCCGATGACGATCAGCTCAGCCATACCCGGAGATCCTCCGGCGCGCGGCGGTCCGCCGCCCCGGCCGTCCGGCTGGTGGGTTCCACAGCCGTTCAGAGCCGTTCAGTTAGGGTCGGCGGGCTGCAAGCCATTCGAGGAGGACACCCCATGGGCAAGACCAAGCCCACCGTCACCGTGCCCGACGGCCCGTCGCCGGACTACCTGGACATCACCGACCTGGAGGTCGGCGAGGGCCCCGAGGCCGTGGTGGGCCAGGAGGTGACCGTGCACTACGTGGGCGTGTCGCACAGCACCGGCCAGCAGTTCGACGCCAGCTGGGACCGCGGCGACACCTTCTCCTTCCCGCTGGGCGGGGGCCGGGTCATCAAGGGCTGGGACATGGGCGTGAAGGGCATGAAGGTCGGCGGCCGCCGCCAGCTGGTCATCCCGGCGCACCTGGGTTACGGCAACCGGGGCGCGGGCGCGGCGATCAAGCCGGGCGAGACGCTGATCTTCGTGGTGGACCTGATCGCGGTCGGCTGACCCCGGTGACCGGCCGGCGCACTGGGCGTCGGCCGGTACCCGGTCAGGCCTTCGCGCAGAAGACGGCCTTGATCGCCTTGAACGCGGTCGGCTCGGTCATGGGCGGCACCACGTCGCCGGAGTCCAGGTCGCCGCCCGCGGTGTTGATCGCGATCTGGATCCGCCTGCTGCCGTCGGCGTTGCCGTACAGGTGCGAGTTGTAGCCGTGGATGCCGCCGCTGTGGCCGAAGAAGACGTCACAGCCCGGGGCGGGGTTCGAGGCGGCCAGGCCGAGCCCGTAGCCGCCGTTGCCCTTGCGCACCAGCTTGCGCATCTCGGCCAGCAGGTGCGGGGCGAGCAGCTTCCCGCCGTGCAGCGCGGCGAGGAAGGTGTCCAGGTCCGCGGTGGTGCTGATGATCTCCCCGGCCGCGTGCGCCCAGGACGGGTTGAGCACGGTGGCGTTCTCGGTGGCCACCTTCGCGCCGTCCCGGTAGGAGTAGTAGCCCTGCGCGTGCGGGCCGGGGATCAGCGCCCTGGTGCCCGGCAGGCTGGTGGCGCGCAGGCCCAGCGGCTCGATGATCCGGCGGTTGACCTGGGTGGCGTATGGCGTGCCGGTCACCTGCTCGATGAGCAGTCCGACTACCACGTAGTTGGTGTTGGAGTAGGACCAGTCCGCCCCCGGCTCGAACCGCGGCGGCCGGGTCAGCGAGGCCCGCACCAGGTCATCCGGCGTGTAGGTGCGGAACCGGTTGGCGGCGAACTTCCTGCCCTCCAGGGGGATCGGGTGGTCCATGGTGCCGTCCGGGCGGAACTCGCCGGTGTGGCTGAACAGGCCGCTGGTGTGCTGGAGCACCATCCGCACGGTGATCCGCTGGTCCAGCCCGAACCGCGGCAGGTACCGGGTGACCGGGTCGTCCAGCCCGATCCGGCCCTCGTCCACGAGCTGGAGCAGCACGGTGGCCACGAAGGTCTTGGTGATGCTGCCCGCCCGGAACCGCGCGTCCGTGCGCACCGGCGTCCGGCCCCCGATCCGGGTCGTGCCCGCGCTGCCCGCCCAGTCCCCGTGCCCGTCGTGCACCCGCACCTGGACGCCGACCGCACCCTGGGTGAGCAGTTCCTGCATGACCTGGCGGATCTCCGGGCGATCCGCGGCCACCGCGGGCGCGGCGCCGGCCGTCAGCAGACCGGCGACCAGGGCCAGGCTGGTGGCGAGCAGAGCCGGGTGGGTGCGCATCAGTGACCTCCTCGTGGGCGCGCGAGTCCGCGCCTGGTGATCATTGAGGGTAGGGAGGAGGGTGGGTCGCGGTCATCCGGCTATCTCCCTGATCTGACCCCGGGGTGCCCACCCTGGGGCGTACTACTCAGGTCCAGTGCCCCTCGGCCGCCCGCCAAGTCTTCCCGCCGACCTGGTCGGCCAGGCAGGGATCGGCGAAGGCCTTCACCTGCGTGAGAACGTCCGAGAAACTCGCCGGTGTCCGCTCCTGGAGCTGTTGTTTGCGCCGCCAGGCCTGCCAGCGTGGCTGGGCGAGATCGGCGAAGCCCACCAGCACCTCGCTGAGCGGTGCGAGGTCCGTTTTCCGTGGGCCGCAACGGTGGTGAGCGCGGTGCGCAGTTCGTCGCCGAGCACGTCGTGACGTCTGCTCAGCAGGTGGACATCGGTGAAGTCACGCCAACGGGTGTTCACCACGCCCCGCGCGACGGCGGTGACGATCTTCTCCGCGTGCACCATGGTCAGCGGATATCCGGTGATGGCCAACGAATCGCCCAGCAATCAGGGCAACAGGACGGTCTGCGGTTCCGGCCAGACCGGATCACCTACGTTGACATCGACGTGCAGGCTCAGCCGTGCGGTGGCAAGGCTTCCGGTCATGGTCACCCGGACTCCGCTGTAGTCGTCCTCGTCCCGGATCGTCTCCGCGGTCGCCGAATCGACGTCGAAGACCAGTCCGTCGTCAACCGGCAGTGCCGCGATGGAACGCACCAGCTCCAGGACGGCCTCGACCTCGTTCGACATCCATCGGCCCAGGAGATCGACATCCCTGGTGGGGCGACGGGTGTCGTAGGCGGCAAGCAGCACGCCGCCTTTGAGCACCAGGCGATCCGCGCTGGCGGAACCCGCCAGGCGAACCAGGAAACCCTCCAGCGCGTAGAGCTGGTGCAGTTCGTCGGTTGGCCGCTTGGTCCGGCGGGCCAGGTTCTGCAGGTCCAGATAGATGGAGCCGGATTTGGTGGAACGGGTGGGTCGAGCCGGAGTCACAGCAGAACCTCAAGCGCGTGTCGCAGGGACTTCTCGGTACGGGGGAACTCTCGGGCCATGCGCAGCAGCGAAGAAGGCTGGGTGCCTGGTCGCCGGAGCCAGCGCCGGAGTGCCTCGTTGCCTAACTCCGGTCCTTCCCACCTGCGGAGCCGGAAGGCGTCGATGAGGCAGCGTTCGGCGTTGTAGATGCCGATGCCGTGGGTCTGGTACAGGGCCAGCCGTTCCTGGCCGATCGAAAAGCTGCCAGGGGCGAAGAGGTGCCAGGAGACCGGGACTCGCACCTGTGGTCTGCGGCGGCCACGGGGCAGCGCGATGTCGATCGCGGCCGGGATCTGATCAGTCAGTCCGTGCCGGGCCAGGGCGGTGGTCAGGCACAGCGTCGCTTCCGGCGCCCGCACACTGATCTCCAGCAGGTCGGGATCGGTGAGTTCACCGTCTTCCGCCCAGCGGAACAGGCCCCACCCGATCGACTCGATGGCGCCGGAGTCCCGCAACGCGTACAGGCGGCGGTCCGACATGCCCCGGCGCTGGGCGTCGTTGTAGGTGAACGGCGAGGGCAGCATCGCCCGTTCGTCCGCCGTGCCGGTCTCCACGGAGGAAATCGTACACATGAAGGGTGGTCGTGTGCACGATTTCCTCCGGTCGTGGCTACCCGGGCACGACCACCGAGGTCAGCACCAGCCCGTCCCGCACCAGGTACCGCCCCTCGAACCCGGCCACCGCTCGCCCCTCCACCACCGGTGGCTCGATCAGCACCTTCGCCCGGAAACCGCCCGAGCGGTCGAAGCTCAGCTCCGCGTCCTGGAACCCCAGCCAGGCCCCGGTGATCGGGAACCACGCCTTGTACACGCTCTCCTTGGCGCTGAACAGCACCCGGTCCCAGTGCAGCTCCGCCCCCGCCGCCGCCAGCCACTCGTGTTCGGCGGGCACCGCCACCAGCCGTTGCACCCCGTCGGGCAGCGCGTCGTGCACCTCCGCGTCGATACCGACCGAGCGGATGGTTTCCCGGTCGGCCACCGCGGCCGCGCAGTAGCCCTCGCAGTGCGTGATGCTGCCGACGATTCCGTTGGGCCACAACGGTTCTCGCTTCGGGCCGCGCAGGATGGGTTGTTCCGGCAGGCCCAGGGCGGACAGGGCGCGGCGGGCGCAGGTGCGGGCCTGGGTGTACTGCTTGCGGCGGCGTTCCACCGCGCGTTCGACGGCGGCGGTTTCCTCGGGGAGCAGGTACGCGGTGGGGTCGTCGCCGAGGATTTCGGCGGCGCGGACGCCGGCGGGGAGCAGTTCCTCGATCACGACGGGAGGGGGTGCTGCGGTTCGGAGTCGATCAGGACCGGGCGGAGCAGGGGGCGGCGGGTCTTGCGGGGCTGCCATTCGCGTGGGTAGCCGAGGGAGACCTCCTCGAACCGGACGCCGTCGAACTTGTCGGTCAGCGGGATGTGCAGGTGGCCGGAGACGACCACGGCGGCGCGGTAGCGCAGGTGCCAGTCCTCGGTCAGGGTGGTGCCGCACCAGAGCGCGAAGTCCTGGTAGTGCAGGCGTTTGGTCGGGCCGGGGTGCAGCGGGAAGTGGTTGACCAGCACGGTGCGCCGGTCGGCGGGGATGGCGTCCAGGCGCTTCTGGGAGTACTCGACGCGGGCGTGGCACCAGGCGTCGCGGCTGGGGTAGGGGTCGTGGTGCAGCAGCACCTCGTCGGTGCCGACCACGCCTGCCTCCCTGGCCCTGGCCAGGGCCTGCTCCTTGGTCTCGCCTGGGCGGCGGCCGATGGAGTAGTCGTAGAGCAGGAACAGCGGCGCGATGACCAGGTCCTCCTGCTCTCCGTGCCAGACCGGGAACTCGTCCTCCGGGGTCACCACGTCCAGGCTGCGGCACAGCTCGACCAGGTGCCGGTACCTGGCCTCGCCGCGCAGCCGCACCTCGTCCTTGGGCACCGTCCACAGCTCATGGTTGCCGGGCACCCAGATCAGCTTGGCGAAGCGCTCCCGCAGGGTGCGCAGCGCCCAGTCGACATCCGCGACCGTGTCACTCACATCCCCGGCGACGATCAACCAGTCCTGGTCGGACTCGGGCCGGATGGCGGCCACCACCTCGCGGTTGGCGGCGCGGTCACAGTGGAGGTCGCTGGTGGCCAGCAGTTGCGGACTCGACACGACCGCCGACGATACTCGCCGCCGCTCAGCGGGTCCCCGGACCGGACGGTGAGGAGGCCCAGGCCACCAGCTTCCGGCTGGCGCCGCTCCCGTCGGCGGCCGCGGTCCACACCTCCTCCCCCGGCAGGCCGTAGACCAGCGTTTTCTCGTCCAGCCAGGCCACCTGGTCGTCGATCCCGGCGGGTTCGGCGATGGCGGTCTCGGTCATGGTGGCCAGGTCCAGCACGTGGATCCGCCAGGGCCGGGCGCCGTCGGAGGACATGCGTTTCTTGAATGCGATCCGCTTGCCGTCCGGGGACAGCGAGGGGCATTCCACGTTCTCCCGCAGGGTCTCGGCCCGCCAGTCCTGGTAGGCCGCGCGGACCAGGTGGGTCCGGCCGCCGGTGGACACGGTGGCGTAGAAGGTCTCGCTGTCCGGGGTGAAGCTCACGCCCCAGTAGTTGACATCCTCGGACATGTGCTGCTGGCCGCCCAGTTGCAGCGGGATCTCCTCGATGTTGGTCTGCAGCCGGTCCTCGCGGTGGCTGTAGATGCCGGTGCGGGTGGAGAAGCTGGCCGAGTTGTAGGCATCGCCGGTGACGAAGGTGGTCCAGGCGGCGATCTCCCCGTCCGCGGACAGCCGGGCGCGGCTGACGGTGCCGACGATCTCGATCCGCTTCAGCTCGCGCAGCTGATCGTCGAGGAGCAGCACCATCGCCCGCGGGGTCGGCGCGGGGTGCGCCGCCACGCACAGCCCGCGGCCGGCCGCGGTGGAGAACCGCTCGCAGCGCAGCTGGCTGAGCCGGCGTGGGCCGCCGGGATCGGTCAGCGACACCGAGGCGATGACGCCGAAATGCGGGCCGGGCGCGGTGTTGCGGAACACCAGCCGTCCCGGTTCGCCCAGCCGCAACGGCGCCGGGTCCACGGCCAGGTCGACCGCGGGCTGCCGGTCGGGCGCGGTGGCCCTGGCGTGCATGGTGTAGAGGATGGCGGCCGAGCCCAGCACCACCGCGGCCAGGGCCGCCAGCAACATCCGCAACCGCGTGCTCATCGCGCCTCCCGCAACCGGAACATCGCGCCGGCCACCACGATCGCGAGCGCGCCGCAGGCGACGAGCACGGCCGGGTACAGGCCCCACCAGGTCCACGCGGCGCCGAAGGCCACCGCGGACAACAACTTCGCCACCGCCTGCGCGGTCTGCAGCACGGCCATGCCACTGGTCCGCTGATCCTCGGGCAGCAGTGGCGCGACCGCGGCCATCAGCACCCCGTCGGTGGCGGCGTAGAACATGCCGTGTGCCAGCAACGCGCCGAAGAGCAACACGATCCCGTCGGCCAGTCCGGCCACCAGCGCGTAGGCCAGCAACAGCAACACGTGACCGCCGACGAAGACCTGCCAGCGGCCGATCTTGTCCGCCAGCCTGCCGAAAGGCATGGCCAGCAACAGGTACACCCCCGCGGTGCCCAGCGGCAGCATCGCGATGTAGGCCGGTTCCAGCTCCAACCGCTTCTGCAGCAACAGGTACAGGAAGGAATCGCCGACGGTGACCAGGCCGAGCAGGGTGGCCCAGCCGACGATCCGGCGGAACCGCTTGCCACGCAACAGGGCGAAGGAGGCACGCAGCGGAATCCGTTGCGTGGTGGCCGGTCCGCGCTGGTCCCGCACGAACAGACCGAAGACCAGCACGCCCAGGGTGGCGAAGCAGAAACTGACGAAGAACACCGTGTCGTAGCCGCCGGCGACGAAGCCCAGCAACAGGAACGCGGTCAGCGGACCGAGGAAGGCGCCGACGGTGTCCATCGCGCGATGGATCCCGAAGGCCCGGCCCTGTTGATCCTCCGGAGTGGACAGTGAGATCAGCGCGTCCCGTGGCGCGGTGCGCAATCCTTTGCCCGTGCGATCGACGGCGAGGACGAGGCCCATCGCGGCGGCCGAACCGCCCGCCGCGATGAGCCCCAGCTTGGCCACGGCGGACATGCCGTAACCAAGCCCCGCCACCAGTTTCCGGCGTTGCCACCGGTCCGCGAGGTGCCCCCCGAGGACCCGCACGATCGCGGTGGCCGCGGAGTACAGCCCGTCCAGCAAACCGAACTGCAGCGGACTGAATCCCAGTCCCAGCACCAGGTAGAGCGGCAGGACAGCCGTCACCATCTCGGCGGAGATGTCTGTGATGAGGCTGACCATACCCAGTGCGAGCACATTTCCGGCTACCGCCCGCCGAGCACCGCCACGTTCGCGGCGTGGGGTGTCAGCGGACCGGGTGGTGGCGAGGTACATCGGGTGCTACCCCCTCAGCGACAGGTGTACGGGCCGGCCTTGTCGAGCAGCTTGCCGTCGATGCCGATGATCTCCCAGGCAATGGTGGGGCCGTTGAGGATCAGCTTCATCACACCGTGCTTGGCGAAGGAGACCTCGACCCCCTCGCGGTTCTTGATATTGGTGTAGAGCGAGTCGCCACCAATGCCGATGACCGCCGACCGCAGGCCGTTCGCCTCATCGACCTTGCCGCTGGCGTTCAACGGCTTCAACCGCTCGTAGTGGTGATCGTGCCCGCTGAGCACCAGATCCGCCTTGGCCTTCAGCAGCTCATTCCACAGTGGACCCATGGTCGGGTTGTCACCGTACTCACCGGAGTTGAACCTGGGGTGGTGCCAGTAGGAGATGACGCAGCGCTTCTGGTTCTTCGCCAGGTCGGCGCGCAACCACTCGAGCTGGGCCTTGTCGTTGGCCTTCTGCGCCATGGAGTCCAGCGCGACGAAGTGCACGTCGCCGACGTCATGGCTGTAGTACATCTTTCCGCCGCCCAGCGGCGTGGCCGCGGCGCCGAAGTACTGCTGGTAGCCCTTGCCCTTGCCCGCCGGGTCGTCGTACTCGTGGTTGCCAGGACTCGGTTTCGTGATGCCCTTGAACTTGCCCCAGGTGGGGTCGTAGTACCTGCGGAACTCATCAATCGTCCCGCTGTTGTACTGGTTGTCGCCCGCGGTCACGATGAGCGAGGGCTTGATCTGCTCCACCAGCTTCGCGGTTTTGGTGCTGGCACAGGAACTTCCGGCGCAGACCGGCACGATGTCGCCCGCCGCGACCACGACGGTGCCACCCGGCGCGCCGGGCTTGGTGCGGGCGGCCAGCGGGGCGCTCTCGCCGGAGATGTTGCCCGCCGCGTCCCGCGCCCGGACCGTGTAGCTGAACCCGGTGTCGGAGGCCAGGCCCGTGTCGGTGAAGGAGGTGGTGGGCGAGGATCCGACCAGGTTGCCATCGCGCAGCACCTCGTACCCGGTCACCCCGACGTTGTCCGAGGAGGCGGCCCAGCCGAGCGTGATGGTGTCCGAAGTGGACGATGGTGCGGCCAGCCCGGCCGGGGTGGTCGGCGCCTGGGTGTCGCCGGTGCCGGTGCGGGTGCCGTAGACCGCGATCTCCCAGAGGGAGTAGCCGTAGCTGGTGGCCCGGCGGGTGCCGTTGACCTTGATGTAGCGGGCCGCGGTGTTCAACGAGGTCAGCTCGTCGACGCCGCCGTCGGACTCGGTGACCGAGCGGATGGTGGTCCAGGTGCGGCCATCGGCGGACGCCTGCACCTGGTAGTCCCTGGCGAAAGCGGTTTCCCAGTTGAGGCTGACCCGGTTGACGGTGGCCGGTCCGCCCAGGTCAACCGATATCCACTGGGGATCGACGCCTTCGGCGCTGGCCCAGCGGGTGGTGTTGTCCCCGTCGACCGCCTTGCCGCCGTCGAAGTCGGCGGCCTCGGTGCTGGAGGTGGTGGTGGGTTTGTTGAGCGAGAGCAGCGTGTCAGCGGCGGCGCTGGCGGTCAGCAACGGGGTGGTCGCGGCGGCGACCGCGACCGTGACGAGTAACGCGGGAAGGACACGTATTTTCATGGCGGTGTTGATCTCCTCGGCGAGGCGGTGTCGACGACAACCGGCGCGTGGCGGCGGCGGGGTGCCGGCATCGGCGAGGGTGAACGTCAGGTCAACAGTAAAGAAACCTCCCTATTTATGTGCGAATGGTCAGCACCGTAAGGGGCAACTCCAGCTCGGCGCAACCCGCCAAATGGGGCCACTGCCAAGCCCGCTACCAGCGATGTTGCCGTGCGCAACAAACCCAGTGCGCCGCCGGACCCGCGTAGGCGCGATCATGGACAGGTGCTGGAACTCCTGCGCGGCCGTCACCGGCTGATGACCATCCGCGGCGCGGTCGCGATCGTGTTCGCCCTGCTCGCCTTCTTCGCCTGGCCGGAGGATGCCGACTGGGTGGTGCAGTTCGCGGTGCTGATCGCCTACCTGCTCGCCGAGGGTGTGTTCGCGCTGCTGTTCGCCTTCCGCGGCAAGGACGCGCCCGCGCTGGACCGGACGTTGTTCGCGCTACCCGGTTTCCTGCTGCTGACCGGCATCACCATCACCGCGGCGAGTTTCGCGATCACCCCGCTCATCTCGCTGTTCGGGGTGGTGATCGTCAGCGCCGGATGGCCGATCATCAACGGCATCGGGCAGGCGCTGGTCGCGGTGCGGGTCAAGGAACTCTTCGCCAGGATCGGCTTCGCGATCAGCGGCACACTGTCCATTGTGGTCGGTGTGCTGGTGATGAACGTGTCCACCGAACAAGCCTCACTGTGGACCCTGCTCGCCTGGTACGCCCTGGTCTCCGGCGCGATCTTCGTGGCCCTGGGCATCCGGTTCAGTCGCGGCGCCAGAGGCTGAGCCAGCAGGCCCCCGTCGAGTTGGCCCAAGTCGTACGCCTGGTTGGCCAAACTGGGCGTACCACTTTGGCCAAGTCGACGGCGGTGGGCTGGTCAGTGCGGGACGTAGACGCCGTCGACCTGTTTGGGTGAGGCGGGGGTGAAGGTGAGGACGGTGCGGGTGGTGCGGGCTCGGGTGCAGGCGTCCGCGCCGGGGATGGCGTAGTGGTCGGCGAACTCGTCCAGTTCGGCGAAATCCGGGGTTTGGGTGCAGATCAACAGCATTTCCACCGCGGGGTGCACGGACTCGGCGGCGGACTGGATGTTCGCGGCGGCCTCCGCGTCCAGGCCGTTGTGCGCCAGGTGCAGGGCGATGCCGTCGGGCGCCAGGTCGGTCATCACCTCGGCGAGGCGGTCGGCCTGCTCGACCAGGTCGGCGCGGTCGGTGATCGGGCCGAGGTCCAGGAAAGTCCGGATGCCGCGGTCCCGCAGGGTTTGCCGGGTGGCGCGGTCGGCGGGGCCGATCACCGCCCAGTCCGCCGGGCCCAGGTTGCCGCCACGTCCGATGCACAGGATCCGCGCCATACCGGGATGATCGCATGGAACGGGGACGCCGGGTGTGTTCCGGCGTCCCCGTGGCGCGGGTCAGCGCGCGCCGTTGTCCATTCGTTCGCGCAGGCTCTTCGGGCGCATGTCGGTCCAGACCTCGTCCACGTACTTCATGCACTCGTCCTTGCTGCCCTGCTTGCCGACCGCCCGCCACCTGGCCGGCAGCTCGGTGCCCACCGGCCACAGCGAGTGCTGCTCCTCGTCGTTGACCAGCACCTGGTACTTGCCGTCCTCAGACATTGACCTGCCCTTTCTCAGTGGTGGTGGCCTCATCAGGCCGGGGGAAGTTTCGTAGGGTTGGGCTCAAGGTCACCAGCAGGGCGACCAGTGCGATTCCCGTGGTGCAGACCAGTACGGCGGTCTGGGCGTCGAGGGTCTCCATCAGCACGCCGCCGAGGGCGGGACCCGCGGTGCCCGCGACGCCGGTGGCCACCCCCATCACGCCGCCCAGCCTGCCGCGCAGCTCATCCGGGGTCAACAGCAGCTGGTAGGTGCTGATCGTGGTATTGGCCGCGGGCAGGGTGAAGGCCATGCCCGCGAACAGCAATCCCATCAGGTAGCCGCTGTGGATCAGCAGGGTGAGCGGGGTCAGCGCGGCGAGTACCCAGAACACGGCGATGATGGACACCGCGGGGCTGATCACCCGGTGCAGCAGCGGGGCGGCCAGTGCGCCGAGCAGTCCGCCGACGCCCAGCATCGCGGCCATCACACCGATCTCGCCAGCTGGCACGTTCCGGCTCTGCGCCAGGATGATCACGACCAGGTAGAAGGCGGTGAAGAACAGGTTGAGCAGCACCGCGCACAGCGCCATCGTCCGAAGTGGACGTTGCTGCCAGACCCAGCGCACGCCGGTGACGATCTCGCCGCCGAGCTTGCCGATCGGCGCGTTCTTCTTCTCCTGCTTGGGCAAGCGCAGGAAGAGCAGGCCGAGGAAGGCGACCGTGTGCGTGATGAGGTCGGCCAGGAACGGCACCACCCGGCCGAGCGCGAACAGGAAACCACCGGCCGCGGTGCCCAGCAGCTGGGCCAGGTAGCCGCGGGCGGCGTTGATGGACACCGCGGTGCCGAGCTGGTCCACCGGCACCAGGCTGGGCAGGGTGGCTTCCTCGGCTGGCTCGAACAGCGCGGCGGCGATGCCGATCACCGCGGCGACCGCGACCATGTGCGGCACGGTGGCCATGTCCCACCACAGCGCGAGCACCAGGCTGGCCGCGGCGATGGCCTGCGCGGCCTCGCACAGCACCATGACCGCCTTGCGGTTCCAGCGATCGGCCAGCGCGCCGGCGGGCAGGCCGACCAGCAGCCGCATCGCGGACATGGTGCCCAGCACCAGTCCAGAGGCCGCGGGTGAACCGGTGACCGCGAGCACGAGCAGCGGGAAGGCGATGGTGGTGATGTTGACGCCGAGTTCGGCGCTGGCCTGGCTGACCCACAGCAGCTGGTAGTTCCGGTTGCGGGACAACGGGACCACGCGGGTGTCGGTGCTGCTCACTGCTTTCCTCCGCAGTCCAGGGCGATCTGCTCCAGTGCGGTGCGGAAGTCCGCCGCCACTCGCTCCACTGTGGACTGATCGTGGGTGTCCGGCCGGTAGTGCCAGGCGAAGCGGAGCTGGCCGCCACCGGCCGCGCCGACCACTTCCAGGAGGTGCTCGCCCTGGTTGGCGTGGTCCTCCTCCTGGCCGATGGAGCCGTGCGCGGCGTGGTAGAGACCGGCTTCGGCCTCGCCGCGGACCGCGCTGTCCCACTGGCCGAGGTAGTT
Organism: Crossiella sp. CA198; assembly: GCF_052078295.1. Classification (NCBI taxonomy): domain Bacteria; kingdom Bacillati; phylum Actinomycetota; class Actinomycetes; order Pseudonocardiales; family Pseudonocardiaceae; genus Crossiella; species Crossiella sp. CA198. Next base: position 158,409 of record NZ_JBQJIM010000021.1, on the reverse strand, counting down.
GAACACGATCTGCGCGCGCCGGTCCGCGGCCAGCTGCTCGCGTACCTCGGGGGTGCCGAGGTGGCGGAGCGCGCCGAAGCCGAACCCGTTGTTGGGTAAGGCCCGCAGTTGCCCCCGCACGGATTTGATCAGGGTGCGCCAGTTGGTCTCGCCGGTGGCCGGGACTTCCAGGCCGACCGGGAACATGGTGGTGAACCAGCCGACCGTGCGGGAGAGGTCGACGCCGTCCAGGATCTCCTCCCGGCCGTGGCCCTCCAGGTCCACCGACACCCGTTCCTGGCCGGTCCACCGGCTGATCGCCCAGGCCAGCGCGGTGAGCAGGACGTCGTTGATCCGGGTGCGGTACACCGTGGGCGCGGCGAACAGCAGCGCCTCGGTGGCCTCCCGGCTCAGCTCCACCGTGACGGTGGCGGGTTCCTCCACCGGCCGGTCCTGGTGGTCCACCGGCAGCAGCGCGCCGTCCTGCGCGCGGGTCCAGTGGGTCAGCTCGTGGTCGAGACCACCACTCGCGACGTGTTCGGCCAGCCGGATGGCCCAGTCCCGGAAGGAGGTCGAGCGCGGGCCGAGGTCGACCTTGGCGCCACGGGCGGCCTGCTGGTAGGCGGTCTCCAGGTCGTCCAGCAGCACCCGCCAGGACACTCCGTCCACCACCGCGTGGTGCACGGCCAGGAACAGGTGCGGGCGGGCCGGGCCGCAGTCGAAGAGCACCGCCTTGAGCTGCGGGCCCTCGCCCAGGTCGAAGCTCGCGTGCACCTGGTCGGCCACCCGTTCCATCGCGGCCCGCTGTTCGGCTGGGTCCACTGTGGACAGATCGTGGCGGCGGATGATCTCGCCGGGGGTGTATGGCGGGTTGTACTGGTGCCACTGGCCGTCGACCTGCTCGAAGAGCATCCGCAGCGCGTCGTGGTGTTCCAGTAGCGCCTGCACCGCGGCTTCCAGGGCGGCCGGGTCGGCCTGGTGGTCGAGTTCGAGCAGCGCGGACTGGTTGAAGTGGTGCGGGTTGGCCTGGTAGGCGCCGAAGAACCAGTCCTGGATCGGAGTCAGCGGCACCGCGCCGACCGCGGCCTCCTGACCTGCCTGCCCGGCCTCGATCTCGGTGACCACCTTGGCCAGCCCGCCGATGGTCTGGTTGGCGAAGAGGTCCTTGGTGGTGAAGGCGTAGCCGGCCTTGTGCGCCCTGGAGACCACCTGGATGGTGAGGATGGAGTCGCCGCCCAGCTCGAAGAAGTTGTCCGCGGTGCCGACCCTGGCCAGGCCGAGCACCTCGGCCCAGATCTCGGCCAGTGCCTTCTCCGCAGGGGTTTCCGGCGCCCGGTAGGCCGCGGTGAGTTCGGGTCCGGCCTCGGGTTCGGGCAGTGCCTTGCGGTCGACCTTGCCGTTGGGGGTCAACGGCAATCGCTCCAGCAGGGTGATCGAGGAGGGCACCATGTAGTCGGGCAGGGTGGCCGCGACGAATTCACGCAGTTCCAGCGCGGTGACCTCCTGCCCGGCCGGGACCACGTAGGCGACCAGGCGTTTGCGCTGGCCCTCCACCCGGACCTCAGCGATGGCCTCGGCGAGGTAGGGGTGGCGCAGCAGCACCGCTTCCACCTCGCCCAGCTCGATCCGGAAGCCGCGGATCTTGACCTGGTCGTCGGCGCGGCCGACGAACTCCAGTTGCCCCGCGCTGGTCCAGCGGACGATGTCGCCGGTGCGGTACATCCGGCTGCCGTCCGGGCCGAACGGGTTGGGCGGGAACCGATCCGCGGTCAGGCCGGGGCGGTGGAGGTAGCCGCGGGCCAGGCCGTCCCCTGCCACGTACAGCTCGCCCGGCACGCCGGTGGGCACCGGTCGCAGCCGCTGGTCGAGCACGTACACCTGGGTGTTCCAGATCGGCCCGCCGATCGGCGGCATCCCGCCAGGGACAAGGGGTTCGCTCCAGGTGGCGACCACGGTGGACTCGGTGGGCCCGTAGGCGTTGATCATCCGGCGGCCGGGCGCCCAGCGGGCGACCAGGTCGGCCGAGCAGGCGTCGCCTCCGACGATCAGGGTGCGGAACTCGGGCAGGTCGGTGGCCGGCACGGTGGCCAGTGCTGCCGGCGGGATCAGCGCGTGCGTGACCCGTTGGCTGGCCAGGACTTCGGCGAGCTGGTCACCGAGCAGCGGGCCGGGCGGCGGCACCACCAGGGCGGCGCCTGCGGGCAGCGCCATGCACAGTTCGAGCACCGAGGCGTCGAAGCTGGGCGAGGCGAATTCGAGGACCCGGTCGCCGGGCTGGACCTCGAACCGGTCGATCTCGGCGGCGGAGAAGCCGGCCAGTCCGGCGTGCGAGACCACCACGCCCTTGGGGGTGCCGGTGGAGCCGGAGGTGTAGATGACGTAGGCGGCATTGCCCAGTGCGACCGCGTTGGGCAGGTCGTGGGCCGGGCACTGGTCCACTGTGGACTGGGTTTGGATGAGGAAGTCCTGGTCCAGCACGAGTACCGGCTTTGCGTCGGTGAGCATGAACTCGATCCGCTCGGCCGGGTAGGCCGGGTCGACCGGCAGGAAGGCGGCGCCTGCCTTGAGCACGGCCAGCTGGGCCACGATGATCTCCACCGACCGGGGCAGGGCGAGTGCGACGATCCGTTCCGGCCCGGCGCCCCGGCCGACCAGGAACCGGGCCAGCCGGTTGGCCCTGGCGTTCAGCTCGGCGAAGCTGATCGTCCCCTGTGGACTGATCACCGCCGGGGCGTCCGGGGTGCGCTGCACCTGGGCTTCGAGGAGTTCGGCCAGGGTGGCCGGGGCCACCGTCTGGTCGGTGTTGTTCCACTCGACCAGCAGCCGGTCCCGCTCGGTCGCACCGAGCAGCGGCAGGTCGTCGACCGGCCGGGCCGGGTCCGCGGCGATGCCGGCCAGCAGCACGCCGAGGTGTTCGCCGAGCCGGGTGATGGTGCCGGAGTCGAACAGGTCGGCGTTGTAGGTGATCGCGGTGTGCAGGCCGCCCTCGTGCTCGACGAACTCCACGGTGAGGTCGAAGCTGGCGTTGACCAGTGGCAGCGGCACGTTGTCCACCGCGAGGCCGGGCAGGTCGACCCCCGAATGCGGGGTGTTCTGCAGCACCACCATGGCCTGGAACAGCGGGGTTCGGCTGGTGTCGCGTTCGGGCTGGAGGTGATCCACCACCCGCTCGAACGGCACCTCCTGATGCGCGAACGCACCCTGCACGGTCTCGCGAACCTGGCCGAGGAACTCGGTAAAGGTGCGTTGTCCGTCCACTGTGGAACGCAGCACCAGGGTGTTGACGAAGAACCCGATGAGTCGTTCCAGTTCGGGGCGTTCCCGGCCGGAGACCACGGTGCCCACCGAGATGTCGTCCTGACCGGACCAGCGGCGCAGCACCAGCTGGGTGGCGGCCAGCAGGGTCATGAACAGGGTGCCGCCGTGTGCCCGGCCGAGGACCTTGAGCGCGTCGGCGACCTCGGCGGGCACGGCGAACTCGTGTTCGGCCCCGGTGCTGGTGCGCACGGCCGGACGCGGCCGGTCCAGTGGCAGTTCGAGCGGCACCGCGCCGTCCAATGTGGACTGCCAGTAGTCGAGCTGCTCGCTGAGCGCGGAACCGGCCAGGGTGGCGCGTTCCCACACCGCGAAGTCGGCGTACTGGATGGGCAGTGCGGGCAGTTCCGGGGTCTGGCCCAGGGTCGCGGCCCGGTACAGCTCGCTGAGTTCGGCCAGCAGCACGCCGGTGGACCAGCCGTCGGTGACGATGTGGTGCAGCATCAGGCTGAGCACGTGCCAGTCGTCGGCGAGCCGGAACAGCCGGACCCGCAGCAGTGGCCCGTGCCGCAGGTCGAACGGCCGGACGGCCTCCTGCTGCAACCGGGCGGTCAGCGCTTCCGCGTCCCCGTCCAGGTCGACCAGGTCCAGGTCGACCTCGGTGGGCGCGTGCACGACCTGGACACCGCGGCCATCCACCGAGGAGAAGGTGGTGCGCAGGGATTCGTGCCGGGCGATGAGGCCGGTGAGCGCGGCGCGCAGCGCGGGCAGGTCGAGCTGGCCGTCCAGGCTGAGCGCGGTGGGTGAGATGTAGGCGGCGCTGTCCGGCTCGAACTCGTCCAGGAACCACAGTCGCTGCTGGGCGAAGGACAGTGGCAGCGCGCCGGTACGCGGCACCGCCGGGATCGCTTCCGTGGTCTCGCTGCCGATCACGGCGGCGAGCTGGGCGAGGGTGGGGTGGCTGAACACCAGTCGCGGCGAGACGTCCACGCCGAGTGCGGCACGCAGCTTGGACACCACCTTGATGCTGAGGATGGAGTCGCCGCCCAGCTCGAAGAAGTTGTCCAGCGCGCCCACCTGGCCGAGGCCGAGCACCTCGGCCCACACCTGCGCCACGGCCTGTTCGGCGGCGGTGCGCGGTGCCCGGTAGCCGGCGGCGGCGCTGGTGTACCCGGGGGCGGGCAGGGCGCGGCGGTCGAGTTTTCCGTTGCGGGTCAACGGCAGTGCGTCCAGGGTGACGAAGGCGGCCGGGACCATGTACTCGGGCAGCACCCGGCCCAGTTCGGTGCGCGGGTCGGTGGACTCGTTGTCCCGCACCAGGTAGGCGACCAGGCGGTGCACGCCGGGCTGGTCCTCCCTGGCGATCACGGCCGCCGCGGTGATGCCGGGCAGGGCGGTGAGCGCGGCCTCGATCTCGCCGGGTTCGATCCGGAAGCCGCGGATCTTGACCTGCTCGTCGGTGCGACCCAGGAACTCGATGCTGCCGTCTGCCGAAGATCCGCTCGCGGGATCGACCATTGACACAGTCCAGCGGACCAGATCGCCGGTGGCGTACATCCGGGATCCGGGTGCGCCGAAGGGGTTGGCCAGGAACCTGTCGGCGGTGAGGCCGGGGCGGTGCAGGTAGCCGCGAGCGACCTGCTCCCCCGCCAGGTACAGCTCCCCGGCCACACCGACCGGGACCGGCTGGAGGGCCGGGTCGAGCACGTAGGCCTGGAGGTTGCGCAGTGGGCGGCCGATCACCGGGCGGTCGCCGTCGACCTTGCAGGACAAGGCGTCCACGGTGCATTCGGTGGGGCCGTAGAAGTTGTAGCTGGCCGTTTCCGCGGTGCTCAGCTCGGTCCACAGGGATTCGCCGAGGGCTTCGCCGCCGAGCATGAGCACCTTGGGCCGGTGCGCGCCGTCCAGGAGTCCGGCCGGGATGAGCTGTTGCACGTAGGACGGGGTGAGGTCGAGGAAGTCGATCCGCTGGGCGTGCACGTAGTCGACCAGCGCGCGCGGGTCCAGGCGGACCTCGTCGGCGATGAGGTGCAGTTCGTGGCCGTCGGCCAGCAGCACCAGGCCTTCCAGGGAGGTGTCGAAGGAGAACACCGCGGTGGTGGCCACCCGCAGCCTGCCGCCCGCGTCCGCGACGAAGTCGTCGCGGTGGTTGAGCAGCAGGTTGACCAGGCTGTGGTGTTCGACGCTGACACCCTTGGGCTTGCCGGTGGAGCCGGAGGTGTAGATGACGTAGGCCGCGTTGTCCATCCGAAGTGGACTGTCCAGGTCGTGGCCGTCCTGGATGGCGGTGGCGGCGGTGAACTCGGCCGAGTGGTACAGCTCCTCGGTCAGTGTGACGGCGGGCCGGGCGTCGGCGAGCAGGGTCTCGATCCGTTCCGCCGGGAGCCGTGGGTCGACCGGCAGGTAGACGGCCCCGGCCTTCCACACGGCCAGGACCGCCACCACCAGGTCAGCGGTGCGGGGCAGAGCGACCGCGACGATGCGCTCCGGCCCCGCACCTTGGACGACGAGCTGACGGGCCAACCGGTTGGCCCGCGTGTTCAGCTCGTCGAAGGTGCACCGGGTGTCCCCGAAAACCAGCGCGAGGTCCTGTGGCGTGCGCCGGACCTGCGCCTCGAACATGGCAGGGTAGGTGGCCACGGGCAGTTCACGCGCGGTGTCGTTCCAGTCGAGCAGCACCTGCTGGCGGTCCACTGTGGACAGCCAGGGCAGCTCGGCGAGCGTGCGCCCGGGTTGCGCGGCCAGCTCGGTGAGCAGCAGCGCGGTCTGGTCGAGCAGGCGGCGCACGGTGTCCGTGTCGAACAACTTGGGGTCGTAGGAGAGTTCCAGTCGCAGCCGTTCGTCCAGGAAGGCGGCCAGTGCGAGGGGCAGGGTGGTGGTGTCCACCATGTCGACCTGCCCGACCTTGGGCGCGCCGTCCAGGGAGTCATCGCCGAGCGGGTAGTTCTCGAAGACCACGATGCTGTCGAACAGGTTGCCCTGGATCTCGCTCCAGCCCTGCACCTGGTTGAGCGAGACGAAGTCGAACCGGCGGGCCTCGGACTGTTCGGCCTGCAACTCACGCAGCCAGGGCAGCAGCGGCCGGTCCGGTTGCACGCGGACCCTGGTGGGCACGGTGTTGATGAACATGCCGACCATCGACTCCACGCCGGGCAGTTCGGCCGGGCGCCCGGACACGATGCTGCCGAAGATGATGTCGGTCTGGCCGCTGTGCCGGGACAGCAGCAGTGCCCACACTCCTTGTACCAGGGTGTTGACGGTGAGCCCGTTGCGTTTGGCGACCTCGTGCAGCCGGGCGGACTGCTCGACGGTGAGGTGGTGGCCGAGTTCGCCGGTGGACTCGGCCCGGTGTGCCTCGCGTGGCTGCCGGTCGAAGGGCAGTGCGGTTGCACTGCCCACTCCGGACAGCGCCTGCCGCCAGAAGTCCTCGGCTGCGGTCAGGTCCTGCCGGTCCAGCCAGTGCAGGTATTCGCGGAAGGGCCGCCGCAGCGGCAGGTCGGGGGTGCGGTGGGCGGTGATGGCGGCGTACTGCTCGGAGACCTCGGCGAAGACCTGGCTGGTGCTCCAGCCGTCCAGGAGCACGTGGTGCGAGGTCCAGACGAGCAGCACCTCGTCCTCGCCGAGCTGGGCGATCTTCAGTCGCAGCAGCGGGGCCTGGGTGACGTCGATGCCCACGGCCAGGTCCGCGGCGAGCAGCCGGTCCAGCTCGGCCCGGGTGTCCTCTTCGGACAGTGCACGCCAGTCGAAATATTCCACCGGAAGATCAATCCGGCGGTGCACTACCTGAACTGGCTGGTCCAGGCCCTGCCATTCCAGGTGACCGCGCAGCACCGGGGTGCGGTCGACCACTCGTTGCCAGGCCAGGCCGAGCGCCCGCGGGTCACGGACGCCGGTGAGCCGGAGCCGGGCCTGGTCCACGTAGGCGCCGCCGTCGGTGTCGACCAGGCTGTGGAAGAGCATGCCGGCCTGCAGCGGGGTGAGCGGGTAGATGTCCTCGACCTCGCGGCCGTTCCCGGCCAGCCGGTCCACTGTGGACTGGTCGAGCCGGGCCAGTGGGAAGTCCGAGGGCGTGCGGCCACCGGAATGCGGGGCGGCGCAGTGCGTGACGATCTCGCGCAGGGCGGTGGTCATCTGCTCGGCGAGGGCGCGGATGGTCTGTTCCTGGTGCCGGTTCGCCGAGTACTGCCAGGACAGGTGCAGTTCACCGCCGGTGACCGCGCCGACCACGTCGATCAGGTAGGGGCGGGCCGAGCCGGGTGCGTTGTCACTGCCGAGGCTCTCGCCCTGGCCGCGGATCAGGCCCTCTCCGGCGCTGCCGACCTCGAACTGGCCGTGGTAGTTGAAGCTGATCAGCGGGTCCGGGTCGGCGGCCAGGGGGCTGTCCGTGGTCAGGCGGCGCAGGGCTTCATAGCCGATGCCGCGGTGTGGCACGGCGCGCAGGCGCTCCTTGACCGTCTTGAGCACGCGGCCCCAGTCACCGTCCGCGCCGAGGGCGACCGGGAACTGGGTGGTGAACCAGCCGATGGTGCGGGAGAGGTCGACGCCGTCCAGGATCTCCTCCCGGCCGTGGCCTTCCAGGGCGACGAGCACCCGGTCCCGGCCGGTCCAGCCGGTGAGCGCGGCGCCGAGTGCGCTGAGCAGCACGTCGTTGATCTGGGTGCGGTAGACCTCCGGCACCTGGTGCAGCAACGCGTCGGTGGTGCCGCGGTCGAGCTGGACGGAGACGGTGCGGGTGGAGTCGGCGGTGTTCGGGCCGTCCAGGTCCACCGGCAGCGCGGCATGTTCCACTGTGGACAGTCCGGTCCAGTGGTCCAGATCCGCGTCGAAGCCACCGGCGGTGGTGTGTTCGGTGAGCAGCTGGGTCCACTCGCGGAAGCCGGTGCCCACCGGGTCGAGCCGGATCGGCTGCCCGGCGACGGTCTGGCGGTAGGCGGTGTCCAGATCGCCGAGCAGCACCCGCCAGGACACGCCGTCCATGACCAGGTGGTGCACGACCAGGAACAGCCGGTCCGCACCGAACAGCAGTGCCCGGAACAGCGGGCCGTGCTCCAGGTCCAGGCTTGCCTGCGCTTCGGCGGCGGCCTCGGCCAGGGTGGACAGGTCGTGTTCGGAGAAGAACTCGCCCCGCTCGTGCCCGTCCTGGTGCCATTCGCCGTCCTGCTCGCTGAACCGGATGCGCAGGGCTTCGTGGTGCGCGACCACCGCGGCGAGGGCGGTGCGCAGGGCGGCGGGATCGGTGCCGGGGGCCAGTTCCAGGTGCATGGACATGGTGAAGTGGTGCCGGTGCGCCGGTTCAGTGCTGAAGAACCAGCGCTGGATCGGGCCGAGCGCGCTGGGTCCGGTCAGCTCGACCCTGGCGCGGGTGATCTCCTCGGTGCCGACCACCGGGGCGAGATCGGCGATGGTCTGGTGCAGGAAGATGTCCTTGGAGGTCAGGCGAAGTCCGGCCTGCCGGGCCCTGGAGACCACCTGGATGCTCAGGATGGAGTCGCCGCCGAGGCCGAAGAAGTTGTCGGTGATGCCGACCTCGGCGACACCGAGCACCTCGGCCCAGACCGCGGCGAGTCGCGTTTCGACCGGGGTGCGCGGCGCGATCCGGCCGGTGGCCTCGGCTTCCGGGGCTGGCAGCGCGCGGCGGTCGAGTTTGCCGTTGGCGGTGACCGGGAACCGTGCCAGGGTCACGAAAGCGGCCGGGATCATGTAGTCGGGCAGCTGTTCGGCCAGGAATGGGCGCAGGGTTTCCGCGGTCGCGGCGCCGACCAGGTAGGCGGCCAGGCGCTTGCGGCCGCTGTCGGTGCGGACCTGGACCAGGGCCTCGCTGATCTCCGGGTGCCGGAGCAGGGCGGCCTCGATCTCGCCGAGTTCGATCCGGAAGCCGCGCAGTTTGACCTGGTTGTCGATGCGGCCGAGGAACTGGAGCGAGCCGTCCGGGAGCCAGCGGACCTGGTCGCCGGTGGCGTACATCCGGTCGCCGGGCGGGCCGAACGGGTTGGCCAGGAACCTGTTCGCGGTCTGGCCGGGCCGATTCTGGTAGCCGCGAGCCAGGCCAGCGCCCGCCAGGTGCAGCTCACCAGGGACGCCGACCGGGACGGGCTGGAGCTGCGGGTCGAGCACGTAGGCCCGCATGCCGTCCAGGGGGCGGCCGATCGGGATCACCGGCGGCACTGAGTCCACAGTGGACATCCGGTGGGTGCTGGCGAAGGTGGTGGTCTCGGTGGGGCCGTAGCCGTCGACCACGGTGAGGTCCGGGCAGGCGGCCAGTACCCGGCGGACGGATTCGGCTGGCACGATGTCGCCGCCGGTCCAGACCTCGCGGATACCGGTGAAGCAGCCCGGGTCCTCCTGGGCGGCCAGCCGGAACAGGCCGGCGGTGAGCCAGAGTCCGGTGATGTCGTAGCCGCGGATCGCGGCCGCGTCCACGTCCCCGGGTGCGGCGACCACCACGGTGCCGCCGTTGAGCAGTGGCACCCACAGTTCGTAGGTGGAGGCGTCGAAGGCGGTCGGCGAGTGCAGCAGCACCCGGTCATGGCCGTGCCGGAAGCGGCGGTCGGCGGCCAGTGCGACCACGTCCCGGTGCCGGATGGCCACACCCTTGGGTTCGCCGGTGGAGCCGGAGGTGTGCATCACGTAGGCCAGGTTCTCCGGCGTCACCACGGGTGCGGCGCGCAGCGGGGTGTCCCCCGGCTGGTCGGCTCGCAGGATCCGTCCACTGTGGACGGCGTGGCCGCTCTTCTCCCAGCCGCCGTCGGTGATCAGCACCTGGGCGCCGGTGGCGGCCAGGATGGCGCGCAGCCGCTCCTGCGGGGCGCGGATGTCCAGTGGCACATAGGCCGCGCCTGCCTTGAGGATGGCCAGCACCGCGACCACCAGGTCGGCGGAGCGGTCCATCAGCAGGGCGACCGGGGCTTCGGTGTCCACGCCCGCGGCGCGCAGCCGCTGGGCGAGGCGGTTGGCCCGGGTGTCCAGGGCGGCGTAGCTGAGCCGGTCGGCGCCCGCGATGACCGCGGTGGCCTGCGGGGTGGCCCAGACCTGGGCGGCGAATCGGTCCGGCACGGTGTCGGTCTCGGTGTCCGGGCCGGTGTTGTTCCACTCGGTGAGGATGCGGCGCCGTTCGGCCGGGCCGAGCAGCGGCAGGTCGGCGAGGCGCTGTTCCGGGTCGCGGCCGAGAGCGTCGAGCAGGCGGCCGAGGTGTTCGGCGAGGCGGTCGGCGGTGCCGCGGTCGAACAGGTCGGTGTTGTAGTTGACCGCCAGGTGCAGGCCGTCCGGGGTGTGCACGAACTGGAACAGCAGGTCGAAGGTGGCCGCCACCACCGGCATCGGCAGTTCCTCGACCGCGAGGTCACCGAGGCCGGGCTGCTGGTCCGGGGTGTTCTGCAGCACGATCATGGCCTGGAACAACGGGGTCCGGCTGGTGTCGCGTTCGGGCCGCAGCTCGTCCACCACCCGCTCGAACGGCAGGTCCTGGTGGGCGAAGGCATCCAGCACGGCGTCCCGGACCTGGCCGAGGAACCCGGCCACCGAATCCCGTCCGTCCACAGTGGAGCGCAGCACCACGGTGTTGACGAAGAAGCCGACCAGGCGGTCCAGCTCGGCCTGCTCCCGGCCGGAGGTCACCGTGCCCAGGGCGATGTCCGGCTGGCCGGACCAGCGGTGCAGTAACAGCTGGGTGGCCGCGACCAGGGTGGTGAACAGGGTGCCGCCGTGCTGCCGCCCGAGGGCGGTGAGGGTGTGCGCGATCTCGGTGGGCAGCACGCGTTCGACGAACGCGCCGTTGCGGGTCTGCACCGGCGGACGCGGGCGGTCGGTGGGCAGGTTCAGCGGTTCCAGGGCGTCCAGGCGGGTGCGCCAGTAGTCGAGCTGGTTCTGCAGCACCTCGCCGGTGAGCTGGTCGCGTTGCCAGGCGGCGAAATCGGCGTACTGCACCGGCAGTGGCGGCAGTTCGGCGCCGGTGTAGACGGCGTTCAGTTCGGCGGTGAGCACGCCGGTGGACCAGCCGTCGGTGGCGATGTGGTGCACCAGGATCAGCAGCACGTGCTCGGCCGGGGCGAGCCGGTAGAGCCGGGCCCGCAGCACCGGGCCGGTGGCCAGGTCGAACGGCGTGCCCGCCTCGGCGAGCAGCGCGGCGTCCAGGTCGGCCGGGGCCAGGTCGGTGATCGGCAGCTCGACCGGGTACGGGGCCTGGATGAGCTGGCGGCCCTGGCCGTCGACGGTGCTGTAGGTGGTGCGCAAGGGTTCGTGCCGGGCGACCAGGTGGGTCAGCGCGTCCCGGAGGCGGTCGGTGTCCAGGTCGCCGGTGAGGCGGAGCACGGTCGGGGACAGGTATTCCAGGCCACCGGGCTCGAACTGGTCCAGGAACCACAGCCGCTGCTGGGCGAAGGACAGCGGCAGCGCGCCGTCCCTGGACTGCACCGGGATGGTCAGGTCCACTGTGGACTGGGCGGCAGGCAGGATGCGGGCCAGGTCGGCGACGGTGGGGCTGGTGAAGACCGCGCGCGGCGCGACCTCGGGGCCGAACAGGGCGCGCAGCCGGGAGATCACCCGGATGCTGAGGATGGAGTCGCCGCCCAGCTCGAAGAAGTTGTCCGTGACACCGACCGTGGGCAGGCCGAGCACCTCGGCCCAGACCTCGGCCACCTGGCGTTCCAGCTCGGTGCGCGGGGCTACCTGCTCGGCCGTGGTGAACTCGGGCGCGGGCAGGGCCCGACGGTCGAGTTTTCCGTTGCGGGTCAACGGCAGCGCGTCCAGGGTGACGAACGCGGCCGGGACCATGTAGTCGGGCAGCCGGGAGCCGACGAAGGCGCGCAGTTCGGCGATGGCCGGGATCAGCGCGTGTTCGGCCGGGACCAGGTAGGCGACCAGGCGGTTCTCTCTGGCGATCACCGCGACCTCGGCCGCCCAGACCGCACTGGCCAGCACGGCTTCGATCTCGCCGGGTTCGATCCGGAAACCGCGGATCTTGACCTGGTCGTCCACCCGGCCGAGGAAGTCCAGTAGCCCGCTGGCGGTCCAGCGGACGCGGTCGCCGGTGGCGTACATCCGGGTGCCGGGTGCGCCGAAGGGGTTGGCCAGGAAGCGATCCGCGGTCAGGCCGGGGCGGTTGAGGTAGCCGCGGGCCACCTGCTCCCCCGCCAGGTACAGCTCACCGGGCACGCCGACCGGGACCGGCTGGAGGTCGCTGTCCAGCACGTAGGCCTGGAGGTTGCGCAGCGGTCGGCCGATCACCGGGCGGGGTGACTCGTCGATGCGGCAGTAGACCGCGTCGACCACGCATTCGGTGGGGCCGTAGTAGTTGTAGCTCGTGGTGTCCGGGGCGGCGGCCAGCTCGCGCCACAGCGCGGGACTGGTGCCCTCGCCGCCGAGCATCAGGATCCTCGGCCGGTGCCTGGAGTCGGTGAGCAGTCCGGCCGGGATCAGTTGCTGCGCATAGGACGGGGTGAGGTCGAGGAAGTCGATCCGGTTCCCGGCCACGTAGTCGACCAGGGCCTTCGGGTCGAGGCGGGTCTGGTCGTCGATGAGGTGCAGCTCGTGGCCGCAGGCCATGCCGAGCAGGCCCTCCCACGAGGTGTCGAAGGAGAACACCGCGGTCAGCGCGAGCCTGCTGGGGCCGGACTCCGGGTGGAACAGCTCCTCGGCGTGGTTGTGCAGCAGGTTGGCGAGCTGGCGGTGCTCGATCAGCACGCCCTTGGGTTTGCCGGTGGAGCCCGAGGTGTAGATCACGTAGGCCGGGCTGGCCGGGTCGATCCGCACCGCGGGGTCGGTGTCGGGCTGCTGACTCAGGTCAGTGGCGGCGAGCAGGTCGTCGGTGAGCACAAGCACCGGGTTGGCGTCACCGAGCAGGAATTCGATGCGATCGGCGGGCTGCTCGGGGTCGACCGGCAGGTAGGCGGCGCCGCTCTTGAGCACGGCGAGCAAGGCGATGATGAACTCGGGTGAGCGGCTCATCCGCAGGGCCACCAGGCGTTCCGGAGCGGCGCCGTGGCCGATCAGGTGGTGGGCCAACCGGTTCGCGCTGGCGTTGAGTTCGGCGAAGGTGAACCTGGTGTCGCCGAAGACGAGTGCGGTGCGGCCGGGGAACTGGGCGGCGCGGGCCTGGAAGGACTCCGGGTAGAGCTGGCCGTTGGTGGCCAGTGCGGTGTTGTTCCACCGGGTCAGCGTGCTGGCGCGGTCTTCCTCGGTGAGCCAGGGGATGCGGCCGAGTGGGCGAGCAGGGCTGGTGGCGAACTCGGTGAGCAGCAGGGCCAGCCGGTCGGCGATGTCGCGGGCGGTGCCGGGTTCGAAGAGCTGCGGGTCGTAGGACAGCTCGAACTTGAGGCGGTCCAGCAGATAGGCGCTCAGGGTGAGCGGGAAGCTGGTGGTGTCCACGGCCTTGACCTCGCGGATGCGCAGTCCGGTCTCGTCAACGGCCTTGTCGTCGAAGGGGTAGTTCTCGAAAACGACGATGCTGTCGAACAGGGTGCTGCCGCCGGGCAGGTCGCTGTAGGAGCGCAGCTGGGCCAGGGAGACGAAGTCGAACCGGCGTGATTCGGTCTGCCCGGTCTGGAGATCACGCAGCCAGCTCAGGAGCGTCTGTCCACTATGGACTTCGATCCGGGTGGGCACGGTGTTGATGAACAGGCCGACCATGGCCTCCACGCCGGGGAGTTCGGCGGGACGGCCGGAGACGGTGGTGCCGAAGACGATGTCGCGCTGCCCGCTGTACCGGGACAGCAGCAGTGCCCAGGCGCCCTGGACCAGGGTGTTGACGGTGAGTCCGTTGGCCTTGGCCAGCTTGCTGAGCCGGGCGGACTGCTCCGTGCTCAGTTCCAGGGCGACCATGTTCGCGGATTCGGCGGCGTGGTTGGGGCCGGGCTGGTGGTCGACCGGCAGCGGGGTGGGGCTGGTGAATCCGGCCAGCACGGTGCGCCAGTGCGCTTCGGCTGCGGCCGGGTCCTGCCGGTCCAGCCACTGGAGGTACTCGCGGAAGGGCCTACGCGTCACCAGGTTCGGCGGGGTGCCGGTGAGCTGGGCGGCGTACTGGGCGCAGACCTCGGCGAAGACCTGGCCGAGGCTCCAGCCGTCCAGCAGAATGTGGTGGAAGCTCCAGACCAGCACGACCTCGTCCGCGCCGGTGCGCACCAGGGTGAGGCGCAGCAGCGGCGGGGCGGTGAGGTCGATGACGGCGGCCCGGTCGGCGGCCACGATCCGGTCCAGCTCGGCGTCCCGGTCCACTTCGGACAGTGTGCGCAGGTCGTGCTGGGCAATGGGCAGGTGCACCTGGCGGCGGACCACCTGGAGTGGTTGTGGCACGCCTTCCCAGACCAGGGCGCTGCGCAGGATCGGGGTGCGGTCGACCACGAGCTGCCAGGCATGGGCCAGCGCGTCGATGTCGGTGACCCCGGACAGGTCCATCCTGGCCTGGTCGAAGTACGCGCCGCGGTCGGCGTCGACCAGGCTGTGGAAGAGCATGCCGGCCTGGAGCGGGGTGAGCGGGTAGAGGTCCTCGATCTCGCGGCCGTCGCCGACCAGTAGGTCCACTGTGGACTGGTTGATGCCCGCGAGCGGGAAGTCCGAGGGGGTGCGGCCGCCGGTGCCGGGGGTGGCGCAGTGTTCGGTGATCTCGCGCAGGGTGTCCATCAGCATCTCGGCGAGGTCGCTGATGGTGCGTTCGTTGTGCACGTTGGCCGAGTAGAGCCAGGTGAGTTCGAGTTCGCCGCCGTCGACCAGTCCGGCGATGTCGATCAGGTGCGTGCGGGTCTCCTCGGCGGCCTGGTCCTTGCCGAGCGGGATGCCGCGGCCGCGCACCAGACTCTCCGGGTTGGCCGGGCCGGAGTCCCACTGGCCGTGGTAGTTGAAGCTGATCCGCGGGGCCGGGCCGTCGTGCAGCGGACTGTCGGGAGTGAGGTAGCGCAGTGCGCCGTAGGACAGGCCGCGGTGCGGGACGGCGCGGAGTTGTTCCTTGACGGACTTGAGGATCGAGCCCCAGCCCATGTCCGCGGGCATGGTGAGGGCGAGTGGGAACTGGGAGGTGAACCAGCCGACGGTGCGGGACAGGTCGATGCCGTCCAGGATCTCCTCGCGGCCATGACCCTCCATGGCCAGCAGCGCGCCGGACTGTCCGCTCCACTCAGCGAGCACGTGGCCGAGTGCGCTGAGCAGCACGTCGTTGACCTGGGTGCGGTAGGCCTCGGGCACGTCCTGGAGCAGCGCGCGGGTGGTGGCCTCGTCCAGCCGGGCGGTGACCGCTCTGGTGCTGGCCACGGTGTTCGCGCCGGGATGGTCGATCGGCAGGTCTGCGGGCACGGCGCCGGTCTGGGTGGTCCAGTAGGCGAGGTCGGCAGCCAGGCCACCGGCCTCGACGTGCTCGATCAGCTTGTGCGACCAGTGCGTGAACGGGGTGCTGACCGGTTCGAGGCTGATGTCCTGGCCCGCTCTGGCCTGGCGGTAGCCGGATTCCAGGTCGTCGAGCAGGATGCGCCAGGACACGCCGTCGACCACCAGGTGGTGCACGGCCAGGAACAGCTGCGGGGCGCGATCGGGGCCGAGCTGGAACAGGATCGCGCCGATCAGCGGGCCGCTGCCGGGGTGCAGGTCGGTCTGCACGGCGAGGGCCTCGGCGTGCATGGCCGCCTGCTGATCCTCCACAGTGGACAGATCAAGCACGCGCAGGATGGGCTGTGGTTCGGACTCGGCGGAGTCCTGCTGCCACTGACCGTCGACCTGGGTGAAGCGCAGTCGCAGTGATTCGTGCTGCCGCACCAGGGCTTCGACGGCCTGGCCGAGGGCGGTGGCCTCGGTGTCCGCGGCGAGTTCCAGGGTCATGGACATGCTGAAGTGCGGCTGGGCGCCGTGTTCGGTGAAGAACCAGCGCTGGATCGGGGTGAGCGGGGCCGGACCCTCGATGATCTCCACCGGTGCCTGCTCGGCCGCGGCCAGATCCGGCACCGCGGCCACCAGCTCGGCGATGCTCTGGTGCAGGAAGACGTCCTTGGAGGTCAAGCGAAGTCCGGCCTTCCGGGCCCGGGAGACCACCTGGATGCTCAGGATCGAGTCGCCGCCGAGGGAGAAGAAGTTGTCCCGCAGGCCAACCCGTTCCACGCCGAGCACCTCGGCCCAGACCGCGGCCAGGGCCTGTTCGGTCGCGGTGGCCGGGGCCACGTACTCACCGGTCTCCGCCTCGGCTTCCGGGGCGGGCAGCGCGCGGCGGTCGATCTTGCCGTTGGCGGTCAGCGGCAGTGCGGGCAGCGCGACGAAGACCGAGGGCACCATGTACTCGGGCAGTCCGGCGCGCAAGTGGTCCCGCAGGTCCGGGAGGTCCGTGCCGACCACGTAGGCGACCAGGCGTTTCTGGCCGTGGTCGGTGCGGGCGAGCACCACGGCCTCGGTGACGGCCGGGTGTGCGGTGAGCGCGGCCTCGATCTCGCCGAGTTCGATCCGGAAGCCGCGGATCTTGACCTGGTCGTCGGCGCGGCCCAGGAACTCCAGGTTCCCGGCGCCGTTCCAGCGCACGGTGTCGCCGGTGCGGTACATCCGGGTGCCCGCCGGACCGAACGGGTCGGGCAGGAAGCTGGACGCGGTCAGGCCGGGGCGGTCCAGGTAGCCGCGGGCCAGACCGGCGCCCGCGAGGTACAGCTCGCCGGGGATGCCGACCGGCTGCGGGGTGAGGTTGTGGTCCAGCACGTAGGCCCGCATGTTGTCCAGCGGGCGGCCGATCGGCACGGTGTCCGGCACCGAGTCCACTGTGGACATCGTGTGCTGGGTGGCGTAGGTGGTGGTCTCGGTGGGGCCGTACACGTCGGTGAGCCGCAATCCGGCGCAGGCGGACAGGACCCGGCGGATGGCGGCGGCGGGCACGATGTCGCCGCCGGTCCAGACCTCGCGGGCACCGGCGAAGCAGCCCGGATCTTCCTGCGCGGCCAGGCGGAACAGGCCGGAGGTGAGGAACAGGCCGGTGACGCCGTGTTCGCTGATCATGCGGCGGATCAGGTCCGCGTCCACGTCGCCGGGCGGGGCGATCACGGTCTGGCCGCCGGCGAGCAACGGTACCCACAGCTCGTAGGTGGAGGCGTCGAAGGCGCTCGGCGAGTGCAGCAGCACGCGCTGGTGGCCGGGTCCGAAGCGGTGTTCGTGGGCCAGGGCCACGATGTCCCGGTGGCAGACGGCGACACCCTTGGGGCGGCCGGTGGAGCCGGAGGTGAACATGACGTAGGCCAGGTTTGCCGGGTCGATCGCGATCGCGGGCGGCTGCGGGCTCAGGCCGGCGTGGTCGGCGTCGACGAGTTCGACGAGTCCACTGTGGACTTCGGTGGCGGTGGCCTGCCAGGTCTGGTCGGTGAGCAGGATCTGTGCACCCGACTCGGCCAGCACCATGCGCAGCCGATCGGCGGGTGCGCGCTGGTCCAGGGGCACGTAGGCGGCACCGGCGGTGAGCACGGCGAGTTCGGCCACGGCCAGGTCGGCGGAGCGCTCGATCAGCACGCCGACCCGCTGTTCCGGCCGGACGCCGAGGGCGATCAGGTGGTGGGCCAGGCGGTTGGCCCGTGCGGCGAGTTCGCCGCGGGTGACCGGGCCGTGTTCGGTGATCAGCGCGGTCGCGGCCGCATCCTGGCGGCCCTGCTCGGCGAACAACGCGGGCACGGCGCCGGTCGGCAGCTCGGTGCCGGTGGTATTCCACTCGACGATGACCTGGTGGCGTTCCTGTTCGGAGAGCAGGGAAAGCTCGGTGAGCGGGCGGTCGGGGTGGGCGACCACCTCGGTGACCAGGCGGACCAGGTGGCCGGTCATCCGCTCGATGGTGGCCGCGTCGAACAGGTCGGTGTTGTACTCGAAGACTCCGGCCAGGCCGTCCGGGCCTTCCTCGAACTCGGCGGTGATGTCGAAGTTCGCGGTGCCACGGGTCAACGAGACTGGCTCGGCCTGGAGACCGGGGAACACCGGGGCTTCGCCCTGGGCGTTCTGCAGCAGCACCATCACGTCGAACAGCGGGTTGCGGCTCAGATCCCGTTCGCCGCCAACGGCGTCCACGAGTCGGTCGAACGGGGCTTCGTCGTGGGCGAAGGCGTCGAGCACGGTGTCCTTGACGGACGCGAGTAACTCGCGGAAGCTGCGTTCGTCGTCCACAGTGGACCGAAGTACCACCGTGTTGACGAAGAAGCCGACCAGCTTGGCCAGTTCGGGCCGGTTGCGACCCGCGGTGACGGTGCCGATGGCGATGTCCCGCTGCCCGGAGTAGCGAGCGAACAGCAACTGGGTGGCAGCCACGATCGCGGTGTACAGCGTGGTCTCGTCGGCACGGGCCAGCTCCGCGAGCTTGGTGCTGACCTCGGTCGGGAAGGCGAACTCGTGCCGGGCACCGGCCGAGCCGCGCACCGCGGGTCGCGGGCGATCAGTGGGCAGGGCAAGGGGTTCGACGCCCTTGAGCCGTTCGGTCCAGTGTGCGAGTTGCTGCTCCAGAGCGTCGCCGGTGAGCCGGTCGCGCTGCCAGACGGCGAAGTCGGCGTACTGGATGGGCAGGTCGGGCAGCTCGGTCTGGCCCGCGTACCGGGCGGCCAGTTCGCTACCGAGCACGCCCATGGACCAGCCGTCGATGATGATGTGGTGCGCGGCCAGCAGCAGCACGTGGTCCTGGGCGCCCAGCTCGAACAGCGCGGCCCGGAACAACGGCCCGCGGCGCAGGTCGAACGGCCTGGCGTACTCGGCGGCCAGCAACTCCGGCAGCTCCGCCTCGCTGGTGGCCGCGGCCGCGAGGGCGATGTCCTGGTGCGGGTGCGTGATCTGCACGCCCCGGCCGTCCACCTCGTCGAAGGTGGTGCGCAGGGATTCGTGCCGAGCCACCAGCGCGGCGACCGCGTCGGCGAGCGCGGTGACGTCGAGGGGTCCGCGCAGGCGCAGGGCGAGCGCGCTGTTGTACTCGGCGCCGCCGGGCTGGAACTCGTGCAGGAACCACAGTCGCTGCTGGGCGAAGGACAGCGGCAGCGGTTCGCCGGTGCGCTCGGCCGGTGGGATGGTGTCGGTGCGCTGGGCCTTTCCGGCCAGGCGCTTGCGCATCAGCTCCTGCAGGTGCGCGGGCAGGGCTGCGGTGCGGCTCTGTTTCGACGACGGCATTGCTGGTTGTCCCCCTTCAGAGTTCGTTGCCGGTGCCGTCACCGAAGGCGAGGCGTTCCAGTTCGGCGAGGACCTTCTCCTCCACCAGCTCGGCCAGGGCGGCGACCGTGCGGGCGGTCAGCACGTCCTTGGGCGTGAGGGCGAGGTCGAAGGCTTCCTTGGTCTTGGCGGTGATCTGCAGGCTGCGCACGGAATCGCCGCCGAGGTCGAAGAAACTGTCCTCGATGCCGACCCGGTCCAGGCCGAGCACCTCGGCCCAGATCTCGGCCAGCACTTCCTCGGTCTCGGTTTCCGGCGCCACGTAACCGGTCTGCGCGACCAGCCCCCCGGTGGGCGCGGGCAGGGCGCGGCGGTCGAGCTTTCCGTTGGGTGTCAACGGCAGTGCTTCCAGGGTGACGAAGGCGGCCGGGACCATGTAGTCCGGCAGCCGCCCGGCCAGGGTGGCGCGCAGTTCCGGCACGCCGGGGCTCTCGCCGACCAGGTAGGCGACCAGGCGCTTGGCCCCGTCGTCCTCGCGGGCGATCACCACCGCGTCGGTGACGCCTTCCTGTTGGCGCAGCAGGGTTTCGATCTCGCCGGGTTCGATCCGGAAGCCGCGGATCTTGACCTGCTGGTCGGCTCGGCCGAGGAACTCCAGCTGCCCGTCGGCCCGCCAGCGCACCAGGTCGCCGGTGCGGTACATGCGTTCGCCGGGTGCGTCGAACGGGTTGGGCAGGAAGCGATCCGCGGTCAGGCCGGGACGGTTGAGGTAGCCGCGGGCGAGTCCGGCTCCGGCCACGTACAGCTCGCCGGGCACGCCGACCGGGACCGGGTTGAGGTCGCCGTCTAGGACGTGCACCCGGGTGTTGCGGATCGGGCGGCCGATCGGCGGGATCCCGCCAGGGGTCAGCGGATCGCTCCAGGTGGTGACCACGGTGGACTCGGTCGGCCCGTAGGAGTTGATCATCCGGCGGCCCGGGGCCCAGCGGTCGACGAGTTCTGCGGTGCACGCGTCGCCACCGACGATCACCGTGCGGAAGTCCGGCAGGTCGGCGTCTTCGGGCACGGTGGCCAGTGCGACCGGCGGGATCAGCGAGTGGGTGATCCGCTGGTCGCGCAGCACCTCGGCCAGCTGCTCGCCGAGCAACGAACCTTCCGGCGGGACAACCAAAGCGGCGCCGGCGGGCAGCGACATGCAGAGTTCGAGCACCGAGGCGTCGAAGCTGGGTGAGGAGAACTGCAACACCCGGTCGCCCGGATTGACCTGGTAGTGCTCGATTTCCGCGGCCGAGAAGCTGGCGAGTCCGGCGTGGGTGACGAGCACGCCCTTGGGGGTGCCGGTGGAGCCGGAGGTGTAGATGACGTAGGCCGGGTGCTCCGGTCGCAGTGGGGCGTTGCGGTCCGCGTTGGTGGGCGCGTCCGTGCGGGTGCCCTGCTCGGCGAGGAAGTCCTGGTCGATGACCAGCACCGGCTTGGCGTCGGTGAGCATGAACTCGATCCGGTCGGCCGGGTAGTTCGGGTCGATCGGCAGGTAGGCGCCACCGGCCTTGAGCACGGCGAGCTGGGCGATCACGATCTCCGCCGAGCGCGGCAGCCGCAGTGCCACGATCGTCTCCGGGCCCACGCCCAGGCCGATCAGCTGGTGTGCCAACCGGTTCGCGCGCTGTTCCAGCTCGACGAAGGAGATCTCGCATTCGCCGATGATCAGCGCGGCCGCCAGCGGGGTGCGCTCGGCCTGGGCCTGGAACAGTTCCGGGAACACCGTCGGCGCGGTGTGGTCGGCGGTGTTGTTCCAGGCCTGGAGCTGCTCGCGTTCGGCCGGGGTGCGGATGTCCAGGCGGGACAGGGGTTCCCGGGTGTCGGCGGCGAGTGCGCGCAGGACTTCGGTGAGGTGCCCGGCCATCCGCTCGATGGTGCCCGCGGTGAACAGGTCCGGGTCGTAGCCGAACTCCAGGTGGAACTTCTCCCCCGGCGAGACGACCAGGCTGATCGGGTAGTTGGTGGTCTCGATGGCTTCCAGTTCGCGGACGCCGAGGCCGTTGGCGGCGGCCACCTCGTCGTTGATCGGGTAGTTCTCGAACACCACGATGCTGTCGAAGAGTTCGGTGCCGCCCTCGATCTGGCTCCAGGACTGGAGCTGGGACAGGGCCACGAAGTCGAACCTGCGTGATTCGGCCTGGGCGGACTGGAGGTCCTGCAACCAGGTGACCGGGTCGGCGGCCGGGTCGACGGTGAGCCGGACCGGCAGGGTGTTGATGAAGATGCCGGTGATGTCCTCGCCGCCGGGCAGGTCCGCGGGGCGGCCGGAGACCGTTGCGCCGAAACAGACATCGGCCTGTCCGCTGTACCGGGACAGCAGCAGTGCCCAGGCGCCCTGGACCACCGCGTTGAGGGTGAGCCGGTGCCGCTTGGCGAACTCGTACAGCCTGCTCGCCTCGGTCTTCGGCAGCGCGAACCCGGTCCAGGTTCCGGAGCGGGTGTTGTGCGCGGCCGTCTTGGGCTGGTCCAGTGGCAGCGGGGTCGGGGTGTCGAAGCCGGTGAGCACCTCGCGCCAGTACACCTCGGCCTGGCCGTGGTCCTGGGCGTCCAGCCAGCGCAGGTAGTCCGCGAACGGGCGGCGGCTGGGCAGTGGGCGCTTGGCGTGCGCGGCGAAGACGTCGGAGAGCACCTGGAAAACGCTCCAGCCGTCCAGCAGCACGTGGTGGAAGGTCCAGACGACCTGCACCGAGTTCGCGGACAGTCTGGCCAGGGTGACCCGCAGCAGCGGGGCCGCGGTCAGGTCGAGGCCGGTGGCCCGGTCCTGTTCCAGCAGTTCGGCAAGGGCGGTGCGACGGTCCTCTTCGGACAGTGCGGTCCAGTCCAGGTGGGTGACCGGGACGGTGACCTTGGTCTGCACGACCTGGAGCGGCGTGGGCACGCCGGACCAGACGATCCGGCTGCGCAGCACCGGGGTGCGGTCGACCACCTGCTGCCAGGCGGCGGCCAGGCGGTGCGGGTCGGTGACGCCGTCGAGCACGAACTTGGCCTGCTCGAAGTAGACGCCCTGCTCCTGCTGGGACAGGCCGTGGAAGACCATGCCGGTCTGCATCGGGGTCAGCGGGTAGCTGTCCTCGACGTCACCGGCGGCCACCAGTTTGTCCACTGTGGACTGGTCGAGTCCGGCGAGCGGGAAGTCCGAGGGGGTGCGACCACCCGCGTCCGGCTGGGCACAATGTTCGATGATCTCGCGCAACGCGGTGCGGAACCGCTCGGCCAGTGCGGTGACGGTGGCCTCGGTGTGCCGGTTGGTGGAGTAGAACCAGGTGAGCTGGAGTTGCTTCTGCTCGACCGCGCCGACGATGTCGAAGATCCGGTCCCGGTCGCCGTCCAGACTGACGTCGGACTGGATGCCGCTGCTGCCGCGGACCAGTCCGGCGCCGGTGCCGGACTCGAACTGGCCGAGGTAGTTGAAGCTGACCGGGGCCGGGGCGATGCCGGGCAGCCGGTCGGTGAGCCAGCGCAGCGCGCCGTAGCCGAGGCCGCGACCGGGGATGGCGCGCAACTGTTCCTTGACGGACTTGAGGGTCACTGCCCAGCCGGTGTCCGGTGTGGACAGTGCGACCGGGAACAGGGTGGTGAACCAGCCGACCGTGCGGGAGAGGTCGACCCCGGGGAACAGGTCCTCGCGGCCGTGGCCCTCCAGGTCGATCAGCAGCCGGTCCTGGCCGGTCCACTCGGTGAGCACCCGGCCGAGCGCGCTGAGCAGCACGTCGTTGATCTGGGTGCGGTAGACCGGCGGCACGGACTGGAGCAGCGCCTGGGTCTCGGTCTCGTCCAGGTGCACGGTGACCGAGGCGGTGGAGGCAAGGGTGTTGGGGCCGTTGAGGTCTGCCGGAATATTCGCCGTGATGTTCGTGCTGGTCCAGTGGTCCAGCTCGTGGTCGAAGCCGCCGGTGCGGGCGTGTTCGGTGAGGCGGTGCGACCAGTCGCGGAAGGAGGTGGTCTTACGTCCGATGTGGACGGTCTCCCCCGTGATCGCCTGCCGGTACGCGGTGTCCAGGTCTTCGAGGAGGATGCGCCAGGACACGCCGTCGATGACCAGGTGGTGCACGCACAGGTGGAGCTGGTCGCCGTCCCGGTGGGCACGCAGCAGTGGGCCGGTCAGGTCGAACTCGCCGAGCGGCTGTTCGGTGCTCAGGTCGGTGTCGCTGACCGGGTGGTTGTGCTGGCGCCAGGTGTCGCCGTCGCGGGTGTAGCGCAGGCGGAGCGCGTCATGCTGGCTGACCAGGGCGGCGAGTGCGGTGTGCAGTGCGGACTCGTCCACGTCGGGGGCCAGGTCCAGGGTCATGGCCTGGTTGAAGTGGCCCGGGTTCGCGGTTGATCCGGCCAGGAACCAGTGCTGGATCGGGGTGAGCGGGACCTCGCCGGTGACCTCGCCCTGTTCGGCGGTGTCCGGCTGCGCGTCGGCGACCAGCACGGCGAGGTCGGCGATGGTCTGGGCGCGGAACAGGTCCCGGGGCATCAGGCCGAGGCCGGCCTGGCGAGCGCGGGAGACCACCTGGATGCTCAGGATGGAGTCGCCGCCGAGGGCGAAGAAGTTGTCCGCGGCGCCGACCCTGGGCAGGCCGAGCACCTCGGCCCACACCTGGGCGAGGACCTGTTCGGTCTCGGTGCGCGGTGCCACATAACCGGTTTGTGCGAGGGCGGCGAAGTCCGGGGCGGGCAGGGCGCGGCGGTCGAGTTTGCCGTTGCGGCTCAGCGGCAGCCGGTCCAGCAGCAGGAACGCGGCCGGGACCATGTAGTCGGGCAGCAGGTCGGCGGCGGTGGCCTTGATCGCGGCCACGTCCAGGTCGGCGCCGACGAGATAGGCGACCAGGCGTTTGACGCCCTGGTCGGCGCGGGCCAGCACCACGGCCTCGGTGACGCCGGGCTGTGCGGCGAGCACGGCCTCGATCTCGCCGAGTTCGATCCGGAAACCGCGGATCTTGACCTGCTCGTCGGCGCGGCCCACGAACTCCAGCACACCCTCGGCAGTCCAGCGGACCACATCGCCGGTGCGGTACATCCGGGTTCCGGCCGGGCCAAAGGGGTCGGGCAGGAAGCGGTCCGCGGTCAGGCCGGGCTGGTTGAGGTAGCCGCGGGCCAGACCGGCTCCGGCGAGGTGCAGTTCACCGGCGATGCCCGGCGGGACCGGATGCAGGTCGGCGTCCAGGACGTAGACCCGCATGTTGTCCTGCGGGCGGCCGATCGGCACCAGGTCCGGCACGGCGCTGCCCGAGGGGATCCGGTGGTGGGTGGCGAAGGTGGTGGCCTCGGTCGGGCCGTATCCGTCCACAACGGACAGTCCGGGGCAGGCGGCGAGGACCCGGCGCACGGCAGGGGCGGGCACGACGTCGCCGCCGGTCCAGACCTCGCGGACGCCGTGCAGGCAGTCCGGGGCGTCCTGGGCGATCAGCCGGAACAGGCCCGCGGTGAGCCAGAGTCCGGTGATGCCGTACTCGGTGACCAGGCGGCGCAGGGTGTCCACGTCGAGGTCGCCGCTGGGGGCGACGATCACCCGGTCGCCGTTGAGCAGCGGCACCCACACCTCGTAGGTGGCGGCGTCGAAGGCGGTCGGCGAGTGCAGCAGCACCCGCTCGTGCGCGTCACCGCGGAAGCAGCGGTCGTGCGCGAGTGCGCTGACGTCCCGGTGCCGGACCGCGACGCCCTTGGGCGTGCCGGTGGAGCCGGAGGTGTACATGACGTAGGCCAGGTTGTCGCCATGCACGGGGACCGTGGGCGGTTCGGCCGGGCCGTCCAGGGGCTCGTCGATCCGGATCGTGGGTCCACTGTGGACTTCGGCGGCGGTGGCGGAGCGGTGCTGGTCGGTGAGCAGCACCCTGGCCCCGGATTCGGCGAGCACCAGGCGCAGGCGGTCGGCGGGGGCGCGCAGGTCGAGCGGCACATAGGCGCCACCGGCCTTGACGATGGCCAGTTCGGCGACCACCAGTTCCGGGGCGCGTTCGGCGAGCAGGGCGACCGGCTGCTCCGGGCGGACACCGAGGGCGATCAGCCGGTGGGCCAGGCGGTTCGCGCGAGCTTCCAGGTCGGCATAGCTGTACTGGCCGCCGTCGAAGGCCAGTGCGATGGCCTGTGGGGTGCGGGTGGCCTGGGCGGTGAACAGCTCGCCGAGGCTGCCGGTGGGCAGCGGGTGGGCGGTGGCGTTCCAGGTTTCCAGCACCCGGTGGCGTTCGGCGTCGGTGAGCAGGGACAGCTGGGCCGGGGTGTGTTCGGGGTCGCGGGCGATGCCGGTGAGCAGCAGGGCCAGGCGGTCGGCCATGGCCTGCACGGTGTCCGCGTCGAACAGGTCCGGGTCGTAGTCCAGGGCGAAGGACAGTTCGGCACCCGGGGAGACGACCACGCTGACCGGGTAGTTGGTCGGTTCCTCGTCCCGGGATTCGGCCATGGTCAGGCCGGTGGCGGCGATGGCGGCCGGGTCGAACGGGTAGTTCTCGAAGACCACGATGCTGTCGAACAACCCGGTGCCGCCGGGCAGGTTCAGCCAGCTCTGCAACTGGGCCAGGGAGACGAAGTCGAACCGCCGGGATTCGGCCTGGGTGGTCTGCAACTCACGCAGCCAGGGCAGCAGCGACTGTCCACTGTGGATGTCGGCCCTGGTGGGGATGGTGTTGATGAACAGGCCCACCATCGACTCCACCCCGGCCAGGTCGGCGGGGCGGCCGGAAACGGTGGTGCCGAAGACCACCTCGGACTCGCCGCTGTACCGGGAGAGCAGCAGGCCCCAGGCCCCCTGGAACACGGTGTTGAGGGTGAGTCCGTTGTGCTGGGCCACCTCGCGCAGCCGGGTGGTGTCGGCGGTGCTGAGCTGGGCCCGGACGGTCCCGGAAGACGCGGCGCGGTGCGCCTCCCGGGACTGCCGGTCGAACGGCAACGGCGTGGGAGTGCTGAAGCCGTCCAGTGCGTTCCGCCAGTAGGTGGCGGCCTGTTCGGAGTCCTGGCTCGCGAGCCAGTCCAGGTAGTCGCGGAAGGGCCTGCGGGACACCGGGTGCAGCGGGGCTCCGCCGGTGAGCGCGGCGTAGCGGGCGCAGACCTCGCCGAAGACCTGGGCCGCGCTCCAGCCGTCGAGCAGCACGTGGTGGAAGGTCCAGACGAGCAGGATCTCGTTGCCGGACAGCGTGATCACCGCGATCCGCAGCAGCGAGTCGGTGGCCAGGCCGAAGCCCTCGGCGCGGTCGGCATCCAGGAGTTCGCGCAGATCCGCTTCGGTGTTGGTGCGACCGGTCCAGTCCAGGTGCCGGGTGGGGATGACGGCGGTGCGCGGCACGAGCTGGAGGGGTTCGCTGACGCCCTCCCAGACGATCCGGCTGCGCAGCACCGGGTTGTGGTCGGCGGTCTGCTGCCAGGCGGTGGCGAAGGCGGCCGGATCGGTGACGCCGGTCAGTCGCAGCTGCACCTGGTTGAAGTAGGCGGTGCTGCCCTCTTCCATCAGGCTGTGGAACACCATGCCCGCCTGCATCGGGGTCAGCGGGTAGAGGTCGGCGATCTCCTTGCCGTCGCCGACCAGGGTGTCCACTTCAGACTGGGTGATGCGGGCCAGCGGGAAGTCCGCCGGGGTGCGGCCACCGGCGCCGGGCTGGGCACAGTGCTCGACGACCTCGACCAGTGCGGCGCGGAATGCCTCGGCCAGTGCGCGGATGGTGGTCTCGGCGTGGCTGCCCTGGGCGTAGGAGAAGGTGAAGGTCAGCCGCCGGGACTCGACGCTGCCGATGACGTCGAGCAGGTGCGGACGCTGGTTGCCCGCCCCGGACTCGCCGCCGAGACCCTCGGGCAGTCCGGCGATCAGGCTGTCCGTCTCTTGTGGACGGTCGAACTGGCCGAGGTAGTTGAAGCCGACCAGCGGGGTCGGTTGCGCGGGCAGGCGGTCGGTGAGGTGGCGCAGCGCGCCGTAGCCGAGGCCACGCCGCGGAATCGCGCGGAGTTGTTCCTTGACCATCTTGAGTGCCTCGCCCCAGCCGAGGCCGGGGCAACCGGGCAGGGCGAGCGGGAACATGGTGGTGAACCAGCCGACCGTGCGGGACAGGTCGATGTCGCCGCCGAGGTCCTCGCGGCCGTGGCCTTCCAGGTCGACCAGCACCCGGTCCCGGCCGGTCCATTCGCCGAGCACCCGGCCGAGCGCGGTGAGCAGCACGTCGTTGATCTGGGTGCGGTAGACGCCGGGCACGTCCTGGAGCAGGGCGCGGGTGGTCTGCTCGTCGAGTGCGACGGTCAGGTTCCGTTCCCCGGCCACGATGTTGGCGCCGCTGCCGTCGACCGGGATGGCCGGGTCGGCGGAAACGCTGTTCCAGTACGGGATTTCCGCGTCGAACTCGCCCTTGGCGGCCAGGGTGGTCAGGGTGCGGGCGAAGTCGCGGAAGGAGGTGGTCTTGGCTTCCAGGCGGACCGGGTTGCCCGCGCGCAGCTGCTGGTAGGCGGTGTCCAGATCCTCCAGGAGGATGCGCCAGGACACGCCGTCGACCAGAAGGTGGTGCACGGCCAGGAAAAGCTGGTCGCTGTCCAGGAGCACGGCCTTGAGCAGTGGGCCGTGTTCGAGGTCCAGGCCGGTGTGGTCGGCGGGGCCGCCGAGCTGGAGGATTTCGGCCGGGGTGTCCGCGTGCTGTTGCCTGCCGCCGGTGAAGCGCAGGCGCAGTGCGTCGTGGTGGCGGGCCAGCGCGCGCAGGGCCTCATCCAGGAGCACCGGGTCGGGGCGTTCGGTGAGGTCGAGCAGCACGGACTGGGTGAAGTGCGCGGGCTCCGCGGTCTGGGTGGCGAAGAACCAGTGCTGGATCGGGGTGAGCGGGGCCTCGCCGGTGACTGGGCCCTGGTCGGTGCTGGGCCGGGTGGTCTCGGTGGCGGTGGCGGCCAGTCCGGCGACCGTGGGTGTGCGGAACAAATCCCGTGGCATCAGGCCGATTCCGGCCTGGCGGGCGCGGGAGACGACCTGGATGCTGACGATGGAATCGCCGCCCAGCTCGAAGAAGTTGTCCTCCACGCCGACCCTGGGCAGGTTCAGCACGGTGGCGAAGATGTCGGCGAGCACCCGTTCGGTTTCGGTGCTGGGTGCGACGAATCCGGCGGCGGCGACCAGGCCCCAGTCCGGGGTGGGCAGGGCGCGGCGGTCGACCTTTCCGTTGGCGTTCAACGGGAGTGCGGTCAGCGGCACGAACACCGAGGGCACCAGGTAGTCCGGCACCGACTTGGCCAGGAACTCGCGCAGTTCGGCGGCGGCCGGGACCGGGTGGCCTTCGGCCGGGACCAGGTAGGCGACCAGGCGTTTGCGGCGGGAGCCGTCCAGCAGCACCGCGGCCACCACCTGGCCGAGTGCTTCGTGCCGGAGCAGCGCGTTGTCGACCTCGCTCAGCTCGATCCGGAAGCCGCGGATCTTGACCTGGTCGTCGGTGCGGCCGAGGAACTCGATCTCGCCGTCGCGGTTCCAGCGCACGGTGTCGCCGGTGCGGTACATGCGTTCGCCGGGCGCGCCGAACGGATCGGCCACGAAACAGGTCGCGCTCAGTCCCGGGCGGCCGTAGTAGCCGCGGGCCACACCGGAGCCGCCGATGTGCAGTTCACCGGGCACCCCGGCGGGCACCGGGCGCAGCGCGCGGTCGAGCACGTAGAGCCGCATGTTGTCCAGGGCGCGGCCGATCGGCAGCAACTCCGGCACCTCGGCGGCGACCGGCAGGTCGTGGTGGGTGGCGAAGGTGGTGGTCTCGGTGGGGCCGTAGACGTCCACCGCGAGCAGGCCGGGGCAGGCGGTTAGCACCCGGCGCATCGACTCGGCCAGCACCACCTCACCGCCGGTCCAGACCTCCCGGGCGCCGGCGAAGCAGCCGGGGTCCTCCTGCGCGATCAGCCGGAACAGGCCGGCGGTGAGGAAGATCGCGGTCACGCCGTGCTCGCCGATCATGCGGCGGAACACCTCGGCGTCCACATCGCCGTCCGGGGCCACTACGACCTGACCACCGCTGAGCAGCGGCATCCACAGTTCGTAGGTGACCGCGTCGAAGGCCAGCGGGGAGTGCAGCAGCACCCTGGCGTGCCCGCCCTGGTGGAACCGGCGGTGCGCGGCGAGGGCGAGGATGTCGTGGTGCCGGACGGCCACGCCCTTGGGGATGCCGGTGGAGCCGGAGGTGTGCGTGATGTAGGCGAGGTTGTCCGCGTGCACGGCGGGCAGCGGCACGGCCAGGGTGACGATCGCCTCGTCCACCCGGAGGATCTGTCCACTGTGGACTTTCTGGGCGGTGGCGGCCCAGGTCTGGTCGGTGAGCAGCACCCGCACGCCGGTCTCGGTGAGCAGGCGGGTCAGCCGGGCGGCGGGGGCGCGGACGTCGAGTGGCACGTAGGCCGCACCGGCCTTGAGCACGGCCAGTTCGGCGATGACCACGTCGGCGGAGCGGGCCAGCAGCAGGCCGACCGGTTGTTCGGTTTCCACGCCGAGGCCGATCAGGTGCTGGGCGAGGGCGGTGCTGCGGTCGTCGAGTTCGGCGTAGGTCAGGGTGCCGTCGTCGGTGATCACCGCGGTGGTGTGCGGGGTGCGCCTGACCTGGGCGGCGAAGGCTTCCGGCACCGTGCCAGTGGGCAGGTCGGTGGCGGTGTTGTTCCACTCCACCAGCACCCGGTGGCGCTCGGCCTCGGTGAGCATCGGCAGTTCACCGACCGGTCGGTCGGCGTGCGCGGGGATCGCGGCGAGCATCGTGAGCAGGTGCTCGGCCAGGCGTTCCGCGGTGGCGGGCTCGAACAGGGCCGGGTCGTAGCCGAGGTTGACCTTGAACTCGTCGTGCGGGTAGGCGACCAGGGTCAGCGGGTAGTTGGTGGTCTCCACCCCGCGCAGTTCACGCAGGCCGAGGCCGTGCGTGGCGGCGGCGGTGTCGTCGAAGGGGTAGTTCTCGAACACCACGATGCTGTCGAACAGACTGCCCCGCTCCGGCAGGTCGGTGCAGGCACGCAGCTGCGGCAACGGCAGGAAGTCGTAGCGGCGGTCCGCCGACTGGGTGTCCTGGATCGCGCGCAGCCAACCGGCCAGCGTCTGTCCATTGTGGATGTGTACCCGGGTGGGCAGGGTGTTGATGAAAATGCCGGTGATGTCCTGGACCCCGGCCAGGTCGGCGGGGCGGCCGGACACGGTGGCGCCGAAGAGCACATCATCCTGACCGCTGTGCCGGGCCAGCAGTAGCGCCCAAGCGCCCTGGACCAGGGTGTTTAGCGTGAGTCCGTGCCGCTGGGCGAGTTCGCGCAGCTCAGTCGTGGTGCCGGTGTCCAGTGAACGCAGCACGCTGGCGGTGGACTCGTGGTGCTGGGTCTCCGCGGGCTGCCGGTCATACGGCAGCGCGGTGGGGTCGGCGATCCCGGCGAGGGCGGATCGCCAGTGCGCGAGGGCTTCTTCGCGGTCCTGGCGGTCGATCCAGCGCAGGTAGTCGCCGAAGGGGCGACGGGTGGGCAGCGGGCGGCCGGAGTGTGCGGCGAAGACGTCGTCCAGGACCTGGAAGACGCTCCAGCCGTCGAGCAGCACGTGGTGGAAGGTCCACACCACCTGGACCTCGGTGTCGCTGATCCTGGCCAGCGCGATCCGTTGCAGTGGCGCCTGATCCAGCGCGATCCCGGCGGCCCGGTCCGCGGTCACGAACGCGTCCAGCTCAGCCTGCCGCGCGGCGTCGTCCAGACCGCGCCAGTCCAGGTGCCGGACCGGGACGCGGACCTGGGTGCGGACCAGCTGCACCGGCTCGGGCACGCCCTGCCACACGATGTGGCTGCGCAGCACCGGCATCCGGTCGCTGACCTGCTGCCAGGACTCGGCCAGCCGGTGCGGGTCGGCGACACCGTCGAGCTGGAAGGTGAGCTGCTGGAAGTAGACGCCGGTGTCGCCCTGCGCCAGGCGATGGAACACCATGCCGGCCTGGGTCGGAGTGAGCGGGTAGATGTCCTCGACGTCCCGGCCGTCACCGGCCAGACTGTCCACAGTGGACTGTTCCAGCTTGGCGAGCGGGAAGTCGGATGGGGTGCGGCCGCCGGATCGGGTGCAGTGCTCGATGATCTCGCGCAGCGCGGTGAGCAGTTCTTCGGCCAGGCGACGGATGGCGGGCTCGGTGTGCCGGTCGGTTGAGTAGAACCAGCTGAATTCCAGGGACTTGCGGTCCACCCGGCCGACCACATCGAGGAGGTGTGGGCGGGTGGCTGCCGGGTCGGCTGCTAGGGCCAGTTCTTCGTGCAGCCCGTCGAACAGGGCGGCGGCGGGGGCCTCGAAGGTGCCAAGGTAGTTGAAGCTGATCTGCGGTGCGGACTGGTCCGGCAGGCGGTCGGTGAGGCGGTGCAGGGCGCCGTAGGACAGGCCGCGGTGCGGCAGTGCGCGCAGCTGCTCCTTGACCGCCTTGAGCGTGCGGCCCCAGTCAGTGTCTGGTGTGGACAGTGCGACCGGGAACATGGTGGTGAACCAGCCGAGGGTGCGGGAGAGATCCAGGTCGGCGAAGAGTTCCTCGCGGCCGTGACCTTCCAGGTCGACCAGCACCCGGTCCTGCCCGGTCCACCGGGTGAGCACCCGGCTGAGTGCGCTGAGCAGCACGTCGTTGACCTGGGTGCGGTAGGCGGCTGGCACGTCCTGGAGCAGCGCGCGGGTCTGGTGCTCGTCCAGGCGGACGGTGACGACCTCGGTGCTGGCCACGGTGTTCGGGCCGGTGCGTTCGACCGGGAGCGGGGTCTGCTCGCCGACGGCGGTCCAGTGGTCCAGGTCGGCGTCGAAGCCGCCGGACTCGGTGTGCTTGGCGAGGCGGATCGCCCAGTCGCGGAAGGAGGTGGTCTTCGTGCCGAGCCGGATCGGCTCGCCGCGTACGGCCTGTTCGTAGCCGGTGGCGAGGTCCTCCAGGAGGATGCGCCAGGACACGCCGTCGACGACGAGGTGGTGCACGGCGAGGAACAGTGCGCGCCGCCCGCCGGGCAGGTCGCGGATTTCCGCGCGCAGCAGGGATTCCCCGGCCAGGGTCAGCGGCGCGTTGCCGACCTCGGTGTCGCCGATGGGCGCGTTGTGCTGCTGCCAGCCGGATTCGGTGCGCTCGAACCGCATGCGCAGGGCGTCGTGGTGTTCGACGAGCGCGGACAGCGCGGTGCGTAAAGCACGTTCGTCGGCGCCCTCGGCGAGGGTGACGGTGAGGTGCTGGGCGAAGAGTTCGGGGTGTTCCGGCTGGATCTCGAACAGCCAGTGCTGGATCGGGGTGAGCGGGGCGCCGCCGGTGACCGGGCCCTGGGCGATCCGGCGGGTGGCCACCGCGGTGACCTGCGGGGCCAGCGCGGTGATGGTCTGGTGCAGGAACACCTCCCGCGAGGTGAGTTGCAGTCCGGCGGCGCGGGCCTTGGCCACCACCTGGATGCTCAGGATGGAGTCGCCGCCGTGGGAGAAGAAGTTGTCGGTGACGCCGATCCGGTCCAGGCCGAGCACTTCGGCCCAGATGTCGGCCAGCACCCGTTCGGTGGCGTTGCCGGGGGCCACGTACTCGCCACCGGCCACCGCCGCCCAGTCCGGCGCGGGCAGGGCGCGGCGATCGAGCTTTCCGTTGGGGTTCAACGGAAGTCGGTCGAGCTGGATGACCGCGGCCGGGACCATGTACTCGGGCAGCCGGGAGCCGGTGTGCGTGCGCAGGTCGGCCGAGTCGACCGGGGTGTCGGCGACCACGTAGGCGACCAGGCGCTGGTGGCCGCCGTCGGTGCGGGCCACCGCGACCGCGTCGGTGACCGCGGGGTGGCTCAGCAGCGCGGCCTCGACCTCGCCGAGTTCGATCCGGAAGCCGCGGATCTTGACCTGGTCGTCGGCCCGGCCCAGGTACTCGATGTCGCCCTGGGCGTTCCAGCGCACCACATCGCCGGTGCGGTACATGCGTTCGCCGGGCGCGCCGTAGGGATTGGCGATGAACCGGTCCGCGCTCAGGCCGGGCCGGTTGAGGTAGCCGCGGGCTAGGCCCCGCCCGGCCAGGTACAGCTCGCCGGGCACGCCGATCGGCGCCAGGCGCAGGTTCGGGTCGAGCACGTAGGTCTGGATGTTGCTGACCGGCTTGCCGATCGGCGGCGCGGTGTCCCGCTCGACACCGTCGGAGTACCAGGCCGTGGCGTACACGGTGGCCTCGGTCGGGCCGTAGATGTTGGCGATCCGCCCGCCGGGCAGCGCGGCCTGGATCTCCCGGGTGGCGTGCGCGGACAGGCCCTCGCCCGCCAGCACCACGTGATCAGCGGACACCGTGACCGCGCCCTGGGACAGCACCTGGGCCAGTGCCGAGGGGACCGCGCTGACCAGGCTGGCCCGCCACGGTTCGGCGCGCTCCTCCCCCAGCGCGAGAACGTTGTCGACCACCTCGATGGCCCCGCCCAGCACCAGCGGACAGAAGATCTCGAACACCGAGACGTCGAAGTTGAGCGAGGTGGAGGCGACCACAGTGGACAGTCCGGTCAACCCGAAGTCGCGGGCGGCCCAGGCGGTCAGGTCGGCCAGGCTCTCGTGCGCGATGACCACGCCCTTGGGGCGGCCGGTCGAGCCCGAGGTGTAGATGGTGTAGGCGGCGTGCGCCGGATCGAGGGGGCGCAGCCGGTCAGCGTCGGTGATGTCCACATCGGACAGTCCGGCCAGCTCAGGCCGGATCCGCTCGATCTCCTCGGCGGTGAGCACCAGCGCCGGCGCGGCGTCGGCGAGCATGAACTCGATCCGGTCGGCCGGGTAGGCCGGGTCGATCGGCAGATAGGCGGCCCCGGACTTGAGGATGGCCAGCAGCGCGACAATGGTGTGCTCGGTGCGTGGCATGGTGATGCCCACGAACCGTTCCGGCCCGGCGCCGCGACTGATCAGCAGGCGGGCCAACTGGTTTGCCCGCCGGTTCAGCTCGGCGTAGGTCAGCGCGCGGCCGGCGTGGGTGACCGCGAGCGCGTCCGGGGTGCGGGCGGCCTGCTGGGCGAACAGGTCCGGGTACAGGGTGGGCGCGACTTCGAGGGCGGTGTCATTCCAGCCGCGTAGCACCTGGTGCCGCTCGGCCCCGGTGAGCAGTGGCAGTTCGCCGAGTGGGGCTTCCGGGGTGGCGAGCACGCCGTTGAGCAGCACTTCCAGGTGTTCGGTGAGGCGGGCGATGGTGCTGGCGTCGAACAGGTCGGTGTTGTACTCCACCGCGATGGTCAGGCCCTCGGCCCGCGGCCAGAACTCACACACCAGGTCGAACCGGGCCCGCGGGCGAGGCAGATCCTGTTCGCTGATCCGCAGTTCGCCGATCTCCCTCGGCTGCACGACCGCGTTCTGCAGCACCACCAGGGCCTGGATCAGCGGGGTGCGGCTGGCGTCCCGGTCCAGGCGCAGTTCCTCGACCAGCCGGTCGAATGGCGCGTCCTCGTGCGCGAAGCCGGACAGCACGGTTTCCCGGACCTGGCCGAGGAATTCCGCGAACGACATTTTCGGGTCCACAGTGGACCGGAGCACCACGGTGTTGACCAGGAACCCGGCCAGGCGTTCCAGTTCGGCCCGGTTGCGGCCGGAGGTGGCGGTGCCGACGGCGATGTCCTGCCGGTTGCTATAGCGGGCGAAGAGCACCTGGACCGCGGCGGTGAGCAGCATGAACAGGGTGGCGCCGCGATCCCGGCCCGCGGTGGTGAGCTTGTCGACCAGGGTGGCGGGCAGCAGGTGCCGGTGCACCGCGCCCGGGTTGGTGCGCACCGGCGGGCGCGGGCGGTCGGTGGGCAGTTGCAGGGCCTCGGCCCCGGCCAGACGCTCCCGCCAGTAGGCGAGCTGTCCGGCCAGTTCCGGGCTGCTGAGCCGATCCTGTTGCCAGGCCGCGTAATCGGCGTAGCGCAGCGTGGGCTCGGGCAGGTCGGCAGCGCGGTTGTCCCTGGCGGCCGCGTACAGCTCGGCGAGTTCC
Source organism: Crossiella sp. CA198 (assembly GCF_052078295.1). NCBI lineage: Bacteria > Bacillati > Actinomycetota > Actinomycetes > Pseudonocardiales > Pseudonocardiaceae > Crossiella > Crossiella sp. CA198. The sequence goes on along the minus strand of NZ_JBQJIM010000021.1, from coordinate 123,226 downwards.
TCCACCAGCAGCGCGACCGAGGCGCCGTCGGTGACGATGTGGTGCTGGCACAGCAACAACACCTGGTCCCGCGCGGCCAGCCGGACCAGCAGGGCCCGGGTGAGCGGGCCGCGGCGCAGGTCGAACGGGCGGTCGAGTTCGGCCGCGAGCACATCGTCCAGGGTGCCCGGACCGGCCTCGGTGGTGCGCAGCGGAATGTCGCCGGTGGCGGCGATGACCTGTTCGGGCAGACCGCCGGACTCGGTGAAGGTGGTGCGCAGGGAGTCGTGCCGGGCGGCCAGGGCGGCCAGGGCACGGCGCAACGCGTCGGCGTCCAGGGGTCCGGTCAGGCGCAGGCCGACCCCGGTGTTGTACTCGGTGCCACCGGTCAGGTTGTCCAGCACCCACATCCGGTGCTGTGCCGAGGACAGTGGCACCCGGCCGACGGGCGCGGCCGGAATCGTGTTGTCCACAGTGGACGGTTCAGGCAGTTGGGCGGCCAGGGCGCGGATGGTGCTGGTCTCGAACAACAGCCGCGGGGACAGGGTGATGTCGAAGGCGGCGCGGATGCGGGCCAGGGCACGGAAGGCCAGCACCGAATCGCCGCCGAGGGCGAAGAAGTCGTCGGTGACGCCGATCTCGGGCAGGCCGAGCACCTCGGCCCAGATCCGGGCCAGCACCCGTTCGGCAGCGGTGCGCGGCGGCACCGCGGACTCGCCGCCGGGCAGCACTCCGGTGGGCGCGGGCAGTGCGGTGCGGTCGAGTTTTCCGTTGGGGCTCAACGGGAGTGTGGCCAGCACCACGAGCACGGCTGGCACCATGTGACTGGGCAGGGACTCGGCGAGCACGGTACGCAGGTGCGCGGGATCCGGTTCCTGACCCTTGGCCGGGACGATGTAGCCGATCAGCCGCTTGAGGCCTTGGTCCTGCCGGGCCACCACCACGGCCTCGGCCACGGTGGGCTGCCGCCGGAGCAGGGTCTCGATCTCGCCGGGCTCGATCCGGAATCCGCGGATCTTGACCTGGTCGTCGGCCCGGCCACGGAACTCCAGCACGCCGTCGGCGGTCCAGCGGACCAGGTCGCCGGTGCGGTACATGCGTTCGCCGGGCAGGCCGAACGGGTTGGGCGGGAAGCGGTCGGCGGTCAGCCCCGGCTGGTTCAGGTAGCCACGGGCCAGCCCACGGCCCGCGATGTACAGCTCGCCGTCCACTCCGCCGGAGACCGGGTTGAGCTGCTCGTCGAGCACGTACACCCGGGTGTTCCAGATCGGGCGGCCGATCGAGGGCACCCCGCCGGAGACGAGGGGATCGCTCCAGGTGGCGACCACGGTGGACTCGGTCGGCCCGTAGGAGTTGATCATCCGGCGGCCGGGCGCCCAGCGGGCGACCAGCTCGGCGGAACAGGCGTCGCCGCCCACGATCACCGTGCGGAACTCCGGCAGGTCAACGCCTTCCGGCACGGTGGCCAGGGCTACCGGCGGGATCAGCGCGTGCGTGATCCGGCGGTCGGCGAGCACCTGGGCGAGGTGGTCGCCGAGCAGCGGTCCGGGTGGCGGCACCACCAGGGTCGCCCCGGCGGGCAGCGACAGGCAGAGTTCGAGCACCGAGGCGTCGAAGCTGGGCGAGGAGAACTGCAACACCCGGTCGCCCGGTTTCACCTGGTACTGCTCGATCTCCGCGGCCGAGAAGCTGGCCAGTCCGGCGTGCGTGACCACCACGCCCTTGGGGCGGCCGGTGGAGCCGGAGGTGTAGATGAGGTAGGCCGGGTGGTCCAAGTCCAAGGGACACAGCCGGTCCGCGTCGGTCGGTGCGGTGTCCGGCAGGCCGTCCGGGGTCGCGGCCAGGAAGTCCTCGTCGATCACCAGTGCGGGCGCGGCGTCGGCCAGCATCAGCCGGATCCGCTCGGCCGGGTAGGCCGGATCCACTGGCAGGTAAGCGCCACCGGCCTTGAGCACGGCCAGCTGTGCCACCACGATGTCCACCGAGCGGGGCAGCAGCAGCGCCACGATCCGCTCCGGGCCGGCACCGAGTCCGATCAGCCGATGAGCCAACCGGTTCGCCCGGCGTTCCAGTTCGGCGAAGGACACCGGTCCCTCGTCGTCCAGCAGCGCGGCCGCCTGCGGGGTGCGCGCGGCCTGGGCCTCGACCAGCTGCGGCAGGGTCACCTGCCTGACGGCGCGGTCAGTCCTGTTGTGCGCCACCAGCAAGTCCGCCGCGCTCACGAAGCCGGTCGACTCAGTCGCGGTGAGTGACGACGGCAGGGCGTGGGCGGGCAGGGACACCTCGCGTGCGGACATGAACTCAAAACCTTTCAGGCGCGGCAAAACCACGCCAGCAGACGGCGTATGCAGGAGCTAGTCGGACGGCGTTGAAGCGGGTCAGTTCCCGCTGCTAACAGCGGCCGCTGCCGACCGTGCGCCGGGCCAGTCGGCCGGAAACCTGAATTCGGTCCAGCACACCGGTTACCGGGTCGCGAAGAAAACGGCCGGGATGGACGAGTTGTCCCGATTCCCAGTCCTGTTGGGCGAACATGAGCCCTTCGTGCGGGGTGAGCCGGGCGACGATCTCACCGTCGATGGCCAGGCGCAGCGTGGCGTCCTCGGCCGGGGTGACGGTGTACTCGGTGTCGCCGTTGTGATAGCTGCCGAAGATCTCCGGCGGCACCGTGGTGCGCTGCCCCGGCACGTCCAGCCGGTAGCTGCCGACCTCGATCCCGGCCGCGGCCAGCTCGTCGACAAGTTCCGCCCACAGGCCGATGCCGGTGTTGCCGTTGCTGGTGAAGGCGACGGCCTGGCCGCTGTCGGCGTTGACCCGCAGGTGCGCGTCGGTGCCGTCGGCGTTGCCGTCGTGCCCGACCCACTGCTGCACCCCGGTGCGGAAGACGCCGAACCCGAGCCCCCACCCGTCGGCCAGGCCGATCGGGTCCGCGCCCGGCTGGATGCGGCGCATCTCCTCGGCCAGTTCGGCCGGGAGCAGTTCGGGCAGGCCGCTCTCCGCCGGATCCAGTTGCAGCAGACCAAAACGCAGCAGGTCCGCGGCGCTGATCGCGAGTGCCCCGGCCGGGGCCTCACCCAGCACGAGGGACTGCAGGACCGGGCGGGTGCGTCCGTGCGAGGTGTTGACCGCGTGCCCGCTGGCGACGTTGACCGAGGTCAGCGGGTTGGGCGCGACCACAAACGCGGGCCGGATGCCCAACGGGCGGAACAGGATCGACTCGATCGCCTCCCACCAGGTCATGCCGGTGACCTCCTCGATCAGCCGCCCGACGACGGCGTAACCGAGGTTGGAGTAGGAGAAGCCCGCGCCGGCCGGCAGCACCAGTTCGGGGGTGCGGCAGTGCTCGGAGACGAAGCGGCGCAGGGACATCGTGGCGGCGACCGCCGAGTCCGGCCCGGAGGCCAGCCCGCTGGTGTGGCTGAGCAACTGGCGCAGCGTCAGCGGCGCGCCGAGTTCAGGAAGGTGCTCGGTGACGTCCGAGTCCAGCTCAAGATCGTCGTCGGCGACCAGCAGCATCGCCAGCGCTGCGGTGGCGGCCTTGGTGACCGAGCCGATCGGGAAGGCGGTGTCCCGGGTTACCGGTGTGCCGCCGCCGTAGCGCAGCTCGCCGGCCTCGGCGGTGATGGTCTCGCCGTTGACCTGCACAGCGAGCTGGGCGCCAGGAACCTGATGCTTGCGGACCAGGGTGGACAGGGTGCGGGACAGCCACTCGGCCTCAACAGTGACTTGTGCCACGCAGGCGTCGCGGTATGACGACATGGAACGACAGACCCCTCATCGGTGACATGACTCATCGGGCCGCGACTCCCGAAGGCAGATCAAACGCAGAACAGCGGTAACAATGCAACACGACCCCCCTGCGTCAATACCGCCAGACGGACTAGCGCCCGCCGGTGGACAAGAGACGGCGCACACATAGGCCAACTATCAGTAAATAAATTGGGCCGAGAAGCACAATTGACCGAAACAAGATTGAGCCAAGCGGGTGCGTTTAGGTCCCTAATTCGGGGACAAGATTGCTACCTTCCGTAACCATAACCACCCAGAGTGACGGTCGTCTCCCCTGATCTTGTTCCTCTCCAGACAACGCTCGGTGACTGTGACGCTTGCAGCACGTTTCGGTGTTAACGGCGGGATTTCACTCGACACTGAAGTTGTCATGGACATCTAGAGAAGCGGAGCGGTATGGGGCTGTGACTGGGTAGACACGGAGCGTGCGGGATCATTCGGGGATGGGTTCGGACACGCACAACTCGGCCGAGCGCCTCGAAGGCGTGCAGGCGGGGGCCATCTATGGCGGCGTGCACTACAACCAGGTCCCGCAGCAGGCTGGTGGGCCGCGGCGGTATGGGGTGGTGCCGTCGCGGGTGGACTGCTTTCAGGAGCGGGCGGTCGCGGAGGAGCTGGCGGCGACGGTGGCGTCGGGGGCGACGGCGGTGCTCACGGGGTCGGCTGGTGGGACGAGTGTGCTGGCCGGACTGGGTGGGGTTGGCAAGACTCAGCTGGCGGCGAACTACGCGGAGTCGGTGGCGGATCAGGTTGAGCTGCTGGTGTGGATCACGGCTACCTCGCGGCAGGCGATCCTGACGGAGTACGCGACGATCATCGCGGACTTGACCGGTTACCAGTCGACGGATCCGGACGCGCCGGCGAAGCGGTTCCTGGCTTACCTGGCCACGATGACCGGGCGTTGGCTGATCGTGCTGGATGACGTGCAGTCTCCGGCGGATCTCAGGGATCTGTGGCCGCCGACGACGAGCGTCGGGCAGGTGGTGGTGACGACTCGGCGCCGGGACTCGGCGATGCGAGGGACGAACCGGCGGGTTGTCGATGTGGACACGTTCAGTCCGGCGGAATCGTTGGCGTTCCTGGAACTCAAGCTCGCCGATCACTCGCATCTGTTGGCAGAGGCGGAGAATCTGGCGAACGATCTGGGGCACCTGCCGCTGGCGTTGGCTCAGGCGGCGGCCTATGTGCTCGATCGGGACATCACCTGTGCCGAGTACCGGGAACGCTTGGCGGATCAGGGAAACTCACTGGAGTCATTGGCTCCAGAGCAGGACTGCTTGCCGGAGGATCATCGGGAGCCGGTGGCTCGCACCTGGGCGTTGTCGGTGCAGCTGGCGAACGACCTCAACCCGGCCGGGCTCGCGAAGCCCTTGCTGGAACTGGCAAGCGTGCTGGATCCGAACGGGATTCCGGGCAATGTCTTTGTGAGCGAGGCGGTTCGGGAGTACTTGGGGAAGGTCGCGGAACACCCGGTGACCGCAGCCGGGGCACGAGATGCCCTGCGCTGCCTACATAGACTGAGTTTGATCAACCACGATGCCCAGAAGCCACACCGCGCGGTCCGGGTGCACGCACTGGTGCAGCGGACAACCCGCGACAGCCTGTTCGAGACTCAACTGAAGTCACTTGCCCGGTGTGCAGCGGATGCCCTGACCGAGGTGTGGCCTGAGATTGAGAAGGACACAACGCTGTCCCAGGTGCTTCGCGCGAACACCATGACTTTGCACGCCATCGCCGAGCAACACCTCTGGGATTCGAGCGGCCATGTCGTGCTATTCGAGGCGGGCCGCAGTCTGGGTCAGTGCGGACGAGTATCCGAGGCCGCCAGCTACTTCGAGCAGTTGCGGACCGTTGCTGAGAGACATCTCGGACTAGACCACGTCGGCACCCTCACCGCCCGCCACAACCTCGCCTACTGGCGCAGCGAAGCAGGAGACACCACCACCGCGATCACCGAACTCCAAACGGTTCTCACCGACCGCATCCGCATCCTCGGACCAGACCACCTCGACACCCTCAACACTCGCCACGACCTCGTCTACTGGCATGGCCCAGCAGGCGACCCCACCACCGCGATCACCGACTACAAGGCGCTGCTGGCCGACTGCATCCGCATCCTCGGACCAGACCACCCCACCACCCTGTCCACCCGCCACAACCTCGCCAACCGGCGCGGCCAAGCAGGAGACACCACCACCGCGATCACCAATCACGAAGCGGTACTGGCCGACCGCATCCGCATCCTCGGACCAGACCACCCAGGCACCCTCGCCACCCGCCACAACCTCGCCTACTGGCGCGGCCAAGCAGGAGACACCACCACCGCGATCACCAATCACGAAGCGGTACTGGCCGACCGCATCCGCATCCTCGGACCAGACCACCCAGGCACCCTCGCCACCCGCCGCAGTCTCGCCCACTGGCGGAAGCATGCGGCGGGCCGGTAGACATCGCCCGAGCTGGGGTCTATATTACGCGGAATCAAAAGTTTGAAGCACCTACTAAGTAATTCAATAATCGTGATACACTCAGGAAAATCTGCACGAAGCAGCACGCTCCACCCAGAAAAAGCCAAAACCAAATAGCACGCGTGATCGGAACACAAAGAAATGTCCGCCGCCAAGACGACAGCCCTTGTAGTCCGCACCGGATGACAGCAGTTGTCATTCGTCCCATTCAACCCCCGGGAACGCGATGAACAGCACCCTAGCGGCCAGTCAAGCGCCGAATACCCATTCTCCGGAGTTCCGGGTCTTCCTCGTGGATCCGCAGCCGATCGTGGCCGAGGGATTGCGCGCGGTGTTCCGGAATCAGGCCGACATCGACCTGGTCGGCTGGGCCGATGGCTGGGAGCAGGCCCTGGGTGGACTGACCGCTGAGGCGCCGGATGTGTTGCTGGTCGAGGTGGCGGCCGAGGGGCCTGGCGGGGATGGGGTCGAGGTCATCCGGCGGGCGGCGCGGACCCTGCCGGACGTGCCGCTGCTGGTCTTCTCCAATGCGCGTAACCAGGTGGTCAGGGCCCTGGAGGCGGGGGCGCGGGGGTTCATTCTGAAGTCCTCCAGCAGCGAGTACCTGGTCAGCGCGGTGCGCGGCGCGTGCACGGGTGGTACGCCGATCTCCGCCGATCTGCTGCCCCAGCTGGTGGCGCGGGTCCAGGACGGCGGGGGCACGCCGCGGCTGTCCGCGCGGGAGCTGCAGGTGTTGCGGCTGGTCGCCACCGGGAATCGGACTCCGGAGATCGCACAGCGGCTTTCGGTGACCGAGCCGACGGTGAAGACCTATTTGCAGCGGCTGTTCGGCAAGCTCAAGGTGAGCGATCGGGCCGAGGCCGTACTCGCGGCCCGCGCGGCGGGTTTGCTGCCTTAGTCAGGTGATCGCGGGACTGGCGAATACGGGTTTGCCTAACAATGAAGATGGATTCGCACACGGCCCAGTCACGGTCGAGGTCGCCGATGGTCGTCTCCACTCAGGAGAAAGAAATTCAGCGCTGCTGACTAACTGCGCGCGCGTTCCTTCTCCGCTCCCTTCATCGAAAAACTGATGGCCAGCAGGGCTACCCCGGCGATCGCACACGCGATGGCGGCGCCGGGCTGGTACTCGGCCAGCGGGCGCATCAGGAAGCCCCAGTCCTGGCCGTTCATCATCCGGTTCAGCAGCGAGCCCACCCCGTTGACCAGGGCGATCCAGCCGAAGACCTCTAGCGTGATGCGCATGTGCACTCCCTAGTCGTTCCGCTTGTCGTCGCGGCCAACGCTAGGCAGCCCGGGGGTACGCCCGAGTCCACAGCGAGGTGGATTCGGGCGTCATCTGCCAGGCGTACGCCGGGCAGCCCCCGGTACGACTAGGCGCGCTGTTTGCGCAGCACCTCGAAGGTGCTGGAGAAGCCCACCTTGCCGTGGCCCGCCTCCACCGTCCGGCGGAAGACCTCCGCCACCGCGGCCGGCAGCGTGGTGTCCACTCCGGACTCGGCCGCGGTGTGCAGCACGTGGTCGGTGCTGGCCGAGTTCATCAGCATGTTGGCGAACTCGCCGGGGTACGTGCTGGTGTCGACCTCCACGGCGGTCTCCGGCATGAACATGGTCGCGATCGCGGTGGACCGCTGCGCGTAGGGCAGGAACTCCGCCGCGCTGATGCCGTTGGCCTCGGCCATCGCCAGGGCCTGGAGGTAGGCGAGGTTGTTCGTCCAGAAGATGGTCATGCCGAGCTGGTAGTACAGCGCGGCCAGACCCTGGTCCTCGCCCCGGTGGTCAGCGCTGGTGATGACCTCCAGGGTTTCCCGGTGGGCCTCGAAGACCGCGCGCGGGCCGCTGTAATAGGTGCCGGACTCCGGGGAGCCGATCATGGTGGGCGGGACCTGCACGCCACCGCTGAGGTAGTCCGCCCCGTGGCCGATGGCCCACTCGGCCGCCGCGCGCGAGCGTGACGGGGTGTCCGAGCTGAGGTTGACCAGGGTGCGTCCCTTGAGCGCGGCGACCGCGGGCTCCAGGATCGTGTACATGATCTCGACGTCGGTGAGGCTGAGGATGATCGGCCCGCCGGCGCCCAGCGCCTCGGCCACCGTGTCCGCGCGCACCGCGCCCTTGGTGACCAGCGCGTCCGCCTTGCTCGCGGTGCGGTTCCAGACGGTCACCTGATAGCCGCGGTCCAGGTAGGTCGCCGCCATCGCCTGCCCCATCGGCCCGAGTCCGATGATCGTCACTGCCTTCCCCACAGGTGTACCCCTCTCTAAAACGAACGTTCTACTTAGTGAGCCGACCGTAGCACAGACTAGAACGAACGCTCTACTTAGTAAGCTGGGCTGGTGACTGAGGCACTGGGCACCCGGGACCGGATCGTGCACACCACGTCCAAGCTGATGCAGCGGCAGGGCTACGCGGCCACCGGCATCAAGCAGATCGCCAGGGAGGCGAGTGCGACGCTGGGCTCGGTGTACCACTTCTTCCCCGGCGGGAAGCAGGAGCTGGCGGTGGCCGCGATCCGGCACGCGGACGCCGAGTTCGCCGAGATGCTGACCGGGATCCTGGCCAAGCACCCGGATCCGGCCGAGGCGGTCTACCAGGCGGCCGCGGAGACCGGCGTCTACCTGCGGGACACCGGCTGGGCCGAGGGCTGCCCGGTCACCGCGACCGCGCTGGAGACCGCCGGGCAGATACCGGAGATCCAGCAGGCCTGTGTCGAGACCTTCGCCCATTGGGAAAGCATCATTTTCGAAAAGCTGAAGTCGAACGGGTTCGCGGAGGGACTCGCGCGCGAGCTGGCGGCGACGGTGCTGAACTCGTTGAGCGGGGCCGAGGTGTCAGCGCAGGTGAAACAGGATGTGCAGCCGCTGGAGACGGCTGGTCGGCACATGCAGCGGCTGATCAACTCCTACCGCTGACCCGCCGGAGCCGATCGCGTACGACTTGGGCCAACCTGGCGTACCACTTGGGCCAACTTGGCGTACGAGTTTGGCCAACTTGGCGTACGAGAACGGCCAACACTCGGGTTAGGCGTCGGCGAAGTTGGCGAGGCTGTGCACGGCTTCCCAGAGCCAGCGGGCGTGGTCGTAGCGGGGGCGCAGGTCGGCGGGTGGCTCGGGCAGTTCGTCGTGCAGCAGGACCTCGGGCACCCAGGTCACCGCGTAGGCCACCCGGAGGTTGAACAGCACGGCGTTCCAGTGCCGCAACGTCTCCGGGTTGTCGTGCAGCACGATCGGCGAACCATCGGTGGGCAGCACCTGCACGGCGTGGTCGACGCCCTCGCGCAGCCAGGCCAGGAAGTCGGGCTCCCACAGCAGTCTGGCTTCCTCGGGCAGGTCCTCGTCCAGGTTCATCCGGAGCAGGAACTCCAGGGCGGGCTCACCGCTGGGACCGGCGGGCAGAGGCAGTCCGAGTTCGGCGCCGAGGGGGTAGTCGGTGGTGTACTGGGCGGTCCGCCAGTCGATCAGGGCGGCGAACTCGGTCAGCCGCTGGCGTAGCCATTCAACCTGGTCAGCCCCACAGTATCCGATGATCGTGCCGTCGACCCGGTCCCAGAAGATCACCACAAGTCCCTCGTTCGCGCGGGTCCCCACCCCAGACTCATTCATACACCTGGCCGCCGTTCGTCGGTTCCGCGGCCACTGTGTGCATCGCCACCATGACCGTATGAAGTGGCATCTGCCCAGTTCGGCACTTGTGGTGGCGGCAGTTCTGGCCTCGCTGCTGACAGTTCCAGCGGCCGGGCAACCGGTTGCCGAGGAGTGGCGCGGGCCGTTGAGCACCCGCGGGCGGTACGTCGTGGACGCCGACGGAAACCGGTTCCGGCTGCGGGCCGGGAACTGGCACGGCGCGAGCGGCACCTGGAACGGCAGCGGGGACAGCAACGATCCGGCCAACCACCACGCGGGCGAGATGAGTTCGGGCATCCCGCTCGGACTGGACCGGGCGCCGCTGGCCGAGCTGATCGGCAGCTTCCAGGCGTTGGGGCTCAACAGCATCCGGCTGCCGTTCGCCAATCAAATGATCCGGGAGAGCGCGCCGGTGCCCGACCGGGCGGTGGCGGCCAACCCTGAGTTGCGCGGGAAGACCCCATTGCAGATCTATGACGCAGTGGTGACCGCGCTGACCACGGCGAAGTTCGCCGTGTTCCTCAACAATCACACCGCGACCGCCCGCTGGTGCTGTGGCGTGGACGGCAACGAGCGCTGGAACACCGCGCAGACGGCGCAGCAGTGGGAGGAGGACTGGCTGTTCATGGCGCGCCGCTACCGATCCAACTCCCGGGTGGTCGGCGCGGACCTCTACAACGAGGTGCGGCGCGACATCCTCGACGATCCGAACTGGGGACTGGGCGATCCGCGGGACTGGCACGCCGCGGCGCAGCGGGCCGGGGACCGGATCCTCAACGAGGCCAACCCCGAGCTGCTGATCGTGATCGAGGGCATCAACTGGTACGGCATCCCGGTCAACGGCTTCCCGCACGGGCGGCCGACCCTGGAACCCATGCGGCTACTGTCCAACACGTTGGTGCGGTCCGGGAAGCTGGTGTACGCGGCGCACTTCTACGGCTACACCGGGCCGAATCACAGTGGCGCCACCGGGATCGGCGAGACCAGCGACCCGAGATACCAGGACCTGAGCCGGGCCGAACTCACCGAGGTGCTGCGGCGGCAGGCGTTCTTCGTCACCGAGCAGGGGCAGCACTTCACCGCGCCGGTGTGGATCAGCGAGTTCGGCGTGGGCGGACGCGAGGAGAACGGGGCCAAACCGCGGGCCTGGTTCGAGAACTTCGTGGACGAGATGATCAAGGCGGACGCGGATTTCGCCTACTGGCCGCTGGTCGGCTGGCATGAGAACCGGCGTGGCAACGGCTGGGCCCTGGCGCACTGGGACGCCGCCGGGCGGCGGATGTTCCTCGACGACGGCGACGACTGGCGGGCCCCGGCGTGGCGGCGGCTGATCGCCGCGGCGGGCAAGACCGGGCCGGTTCCCGTTGCGCCACAATGGCGGCAGCTGGCCATCGACCACGGCGACCTGGTGCAGTCAGCGCGGATGCGTGGACTGCCGGACTGGGATCCGGGCGCGCGCAAGGCGGTGTGCCCGGACGGGCAGCGGCTGATCGGGCTGAGCCACACCGGCAACCGCGGCCTGTGCACCGACACCGGAGGCGGCCTGCCGACGCCGGGCACGCACCAGGCGATCACCGACGAACGGTTCGTGACCGCGGACTGGGCAAGCGGCTACACCAAGTTCCAGTGCCCGCCGCAGCAGCTGGCGATCGGCTACAGCGTGCGCGGCGCCGCGGTCTCCGCGCTGCTGTGCGCGCCGGCCGGGCGCGCGCTGGGTGGGCCGGACCGGACCGTCTGGTTCAACCGGGGCGACAACCGGGCCAGTGCGGGCGGCGGGGAGTTCGCGCACGGGCGGCACAAGGGGCAGTGCGCCGACGGCGAGCACCTGGCCGGGGTGGCCTGGACCGGCCGAGTGGGCTCGGCGCGGACCCCGGACGCACTGCTCTGCCGGCTTCTCGCCCAGCCGCGCTGACAGCCGCCGACACACTTGACGTGGCCCTGACGTACCGAATATTCGATGCCGACTTAGCGTGGGATTCACGTCACGGGCTTAGGGTCGAACCTGGCAGAAACTGCCTGTTATGGTGAATTTCGGTCGTGGGCGGAGTGGCGCAGCTCTCGTCCCGCGTACCGGCTGAGTAGCCCGTCACCCAAACGGGCTATCACTGGGGACTGGGGATGGGGTGAATCCTGCATGGCTTTGGCCGAGCGGGACGGGCAGCTTGACTTCCTGCGACGATTACTGGCCGACGCCTCGGCGGCGTACGGCCGGGTGGCGATGGTCACGGGACCGGTGGCCAGCGGCAAGACCGAGTTGCTGCACGTCTTCGGCGAGCACGCACGCGGGGCGGGCGCCCTCGTGCTGACCGCCACCGGGACGCGCGCGGAACGGAACATGCCCCTGGGTGTGTTGCGCCAGTTGCTGCGGGGCGCGGCACTGGCGCCGGAGACCCTGGCCAGGGTGCTGGCCCTGCTGGACGAGGGCCAGGCCACCGCGACCCGCACCGAACCCGACAACGAGGTGACCGAGCGGGTCCAGGCGCGGATCGCGCACGACCTGGCCGACACCCTGCTGGCGCTGTCGGCGGAATCGGTGCTGGTGCTCACCGTCGACGATGTGGACCACGCGGACGTGGCCTCGGTGCGGGTGCTGGTGGACCTGGCCCGCAGGCTGCGCGCGCACCGGGTGCTGGTGCTGTTCACCGAGCTGACCGGGGCGAGCCCGGCGCACCCTGCCTTCCGCACGGAACTGTTGCGGCAACCGCACTTCCGGCGGATCCGGCTGACCCCGCTGTCGGTGCGCGGAGTGGCCGAGATGCTGGCGCAGCAGCTGGCGGGCGCGGCGCACCTGGCCGCCGACTGCCACGAGCTGACCGGCGGGAACCCGTTGCTGGTCCGGGCTTTGGTGGAGGATCAGCATTCCGCGCAGGCGCACGGCGGGCTGACCGTCGGCGAGGCGTTCGGTCAGGCCGTGCTGGCCTGCCTGCACCGCGGCAACCCGCTGCTGCTGCGGGTGGCGCAGGGCGTCGCGGTACTGGGCAGCACCGGGGCCGAGCCGCTGAGCGGACTGCTGGAGCTGACCCCCGAAGCGGTGACCCAGGGCGTGGACACGCTGGTCGAGGCCGGACTGGCCCGGCGCGGCGGATTCCGCCACCCCGCGGTGGGCGCCGCGGTGCTGGCCGACGTGTCCCCGGACTCCCGGGCTGACCTGCACCTGCGGGCCGCGGAACGACTGCACCTGGAAGGCGCGCCGCCGCCCCCGATCGCCGAGCACCTCCTGGCCGCAGGCCGGATCGGCGGACAGTGGGCGGTGCAGGTGCTGTGGACCGCCGGCGAGCACGCGCTCACCGAGGACCGGGTCGAGTACGCGGTGGAATGCCTGGAGCTGGCGCACCGCAGCAGCACCGACGACCAGACCAGGGCAACCATCCGGATGATGCTGGTCGGACTGGCCCGGCGGGCGAACCCGGCGGTGGTGGCCCGGCACCTGGCCGAGCTGACCGAGGCGCTGCGCAAGGGCACGCTGAACACCAGGGACGCGCTGACCTCGGTGCGCTGCCTGCTGCTGCACGGCCGCAACGCCGAAGCCGCCGAGGCGATGGTGCAGCTCAGCGAGACGGTCGGGCAGACCGACAAGCAGACCGCGCTGGAGCTGGCGATCACCCGCGAGTGGATGTTCAGCATGCATCCGCCGCTGCTGTCCCAGCTGCCCGCGGCCGAACTGGCCCCGGAATCCGGCGCGGTGCGCGATCCGCGGCTACAGACCGGGCTGGCGCTGCGCAAGGTGATCGCGGTCGGTCCGGAAGAGACCGCGATCATGGACGCCGAGCAGGTGCTGCAGGGCTCCCGGCTGTCCGAGAAGACCTTCGACGCGCTGGTCTCCGCGCTGATGGTGCTCTACTTCGCCGACCGGCTGGACCGGGCACTGCCCTGGGCGGACGCGCTGCTGGCCGAGTCCGCCGAGCGCAACGCGCCGGGCTGGCACGCCATGTTCGCCTCCGTGCGGGCCGCGCTGGCACTGCGCCAAGGCGATCTGTCCGGCGCCGAGCAGCACGCCCGCACCGCGCTGCGGCACACCACCCCGCACACCTGGGGGGTCGCGGTAGGGGGTCCCCTGGGGTGCCTGATCGTGGCGCTGACCGAGCTGGGCAAACTGGCCGAGGCCGAGGAACTGCTCAACCTGCCCACCCCGGACGCCATGCTGGAATCCACCTTCGGACTGCAATACCTGTCCGCGCGCGGACGGTGCCACCTGGCCGCGGACCGGTTGTACGCGGCACTGGGCGACTTCCGGCTGTGCGGGGAACTGATGGCCGAATGGGGCATGGACCGGCCCTCGTTCGTGCCCTGGCGCAGTGACGCCGCCGAGGTGCTGATCCGGCTGGGCAAGCACCATGAGGCCAGGGCGTTGCTGGACGAACAGCTCGCGATGGACTGCACCAACCGGCCGCGGATCCGCGGCGTCACGCTGCGACTGCTGGCCGCGATCAGCGAACCGCACCGGCGACTGGCCCTGCTCACCGAGGCCGTCGAGCTGTCCAGGGCGGGCGGCGACCGGTTGCAGCTGGCCAGGGCGCTGGGCGAGCTGAGCCAGGCCCAGGTCGAGGTGGACTCCACCCAGGCGCGGATGACCTTGCGCCGGGCCTGGCACCTGGCGCGGGAATGCCAGGCGGCGCCGCTGTGCGAGGAACTGGTGCCGGGTCAGGCCAGCGTCGAGGCCGAGGCCCCGCCGGCTCCGGTGGAGGTGGACGCGGACAAGGTGACCGCGTTGTCCGACGCCGAGCAGCGGGTGGCGGCGCTGGCCGCGCAGGGGCACACCAACCGGCAGATCGCGAGCAAGCTGTGCATCACGATCAGCACGGTGGAGCAGCACCTGACCCGGGTGTACAAGAAGCTGAACGTGACCAGGCGGGCTGATCTGCCGTCCGGGTTGCACAGTCCGGACACGGCAGTGAGCGCGTAGTCATCAAGTGATCAGGGATGCGGGCCGATCGTGACGATGGTGATCTGACCGTCGTCAGGTCCGTAGATCCACCAGATGCGCCAGGCTGAGGGAGTCCTGTTCTCCACATAGGACTCCCACAGCGTGGCGCCACCGGGTCCGGGGACCGACTTGTAGTCGTGCGAGTGCAGGCCAGGATGTCGAGGGCCTGCCTGCGCGAGCAGTCGGAGTGCCTTACGGACCTTCTTCAGCTTTGCCTCGTACTGCTTCTTGGCAAGCAGATCATCCAGAACCTGCTCAGCTTCAGCGGTGTACAACAGCTGGAACGGTGGGGCAGTCACGCTTCGTCGGCATCCTCGTCGTCATCGGCCGTGACCCAGTCCAGCGACCGCGCCTTGCCTTCAGCAGCGTCAGCGAGCCCCCGGAACAACGAGGCCCTCAGCTCATCGTTTTCCCAGACCAGCAGTTCCCGCTTCGGAATGCTGGCCAACGGAGTCAGCAGGATCGCGCCCTCACTGTTCACCGCGACGGCGTAGCGGTCGTTCTTGTGCGCACCCGCCTTGCCCACCGGAACGCGTGCCCGTTCATCCGCGGTGACTTCCGCGACCGGCCGGAAGTCGTCAAGCATGGTCATCACGCCCTCCTCTCCGACGTCAGCCTACCGCTGACGGGGTAAGTGGGCAATGCCCACATGCCCCGCCCCCTGTGTCCGGTTGCGATCCACCGCCACCTCTCGACTCGATCATGAGCCACGACACCCCTGCGAAAGTGGAACGGCGAATGAGTTCTTAGGGGCTTCTAGGGGTTAAAAGTAGGGGTGTTCGCGAGCATACGATTTTCCGGAACCAATTCGCCGTTCATTCGCCGTCGCATTGTGCGGCGAAGACCCTGGGGGTTTTTCATGCCCGCCTACCGAAATGATGAAGGAATTCTCGTCGGCAAGGTCGAGCCCTGCCGGATGGTCGACCTGCCCGAGCACAACGACCCGCGCGGCAACCTGTGCGTGGTCGAGGCGGGCAAGGAGATCAAATTCGACATCAAGCGCGTCTACTACCTGTATGACCTGCCCGCGACCACGATCCGTGGCGCGCACGGGCACCGCAACCTGGAGCAGCTGATCATCGCGGTGCACGGCAAGTTCGACATCACCGTCGACGACGGCCAGTACCGGGACCGTTTCCACCTGGACAATCCCAGTCGCGGTCTCTACGTCGGTCCGATGGTGTGGCGGAACCTGATTAACTTCTCCCCCGGCGCGGTCGGTCTGGTACTCGCCTCAACGCACTACGATGAGGCCGACTACTACCGCGAGTACGCCGACTTCCAGCGCGACGCCAGGAAACTCTGATGCCTGTTCCCTTTCTCGACCTGAAGGCGCCGCATGTGGAACTGCGCGCCGAACTGGATGCCGCCTACCGCCGGGTCGTCGACTCCGGCTGGTTCCTGCTCGGCCCCGAACTCGCCGCCTTCGAGGCCGAGTTCGCCGCCTACTGCGAGGCCGGGCACTGCGTGGCCGTGGGCAGCGGCTGTGACGCACTGGAACTCATCCTGCGGGCCCTGGACATCGGTCCCGGCGATGAGGTCATCGTGCCCAGCGCCACCTTCATCGCGAGCTGGCTCGCGGTCTCGGCCGCAGGCGCCACGCCGGTGCCGGTGGAGCCGGACGAGGACACGCTGCTGATCGACCCCAAGCAGGTCGAGGCCGCGATCACCCCGCGCACCAAGGCGATCATGCCGGTGCACCTGTACGGGCAGCCCGCCGACCTGGACGCCCTGGAGGCGATCGCGGCCGAGCACGGGTTGCACGTGGTGGAGGACGCGGCCCAGGCACACGGCGCGCGTTACAAGGGCCGCCGGGTCGGGGCGGGGTCCGTCGCGGCCGCGTTCAGCTTCTACCCCGGCAAGAACCTGGGTGCGCTGGGTGACGGCGGGGCGGTGGTGACCTCCTCGGCGGAGCTGGCGGACAAGCTGCGGCTGCTGCGCAACTACGGGTCGCGGGTGAAGTACCAGCACGAGATCCAGGCCACCAACTCGCGCCTGGACGAGCTGCAGGCGGCGATGCTGCGGGTCAAGCTGCCCGCGCTGGACCGGTGGAACGACCGGCGGAAGGAAATCGCCGACCGCTACCTGCGCGAACTGGCCGACATCGAGGACCTGGTGCTGCCGGTGGTGCCGGTGTGGGCCGAGCCGGTGTGGCACCTGTTCGTGGTGCGCTGCGCCGAGCGGGACGCGGTGCAGGAACGGCTGGCCGGGCTGGGGATCGGCACGTTGATCCACTACCCGGTGCCGGTGCACCGCTCCCCCGCCTACGCGGCCGGCTCCTGGGGGGAGCTGCCGGTGGCCGAGCAGGTGGCCGAGCGGGTGCTGAGCCTGCCGATCGGGCCGCACATGTCCGAGGAGGAGGTCACCGCGGTGATCACCGGGGTGCGGGAGGTCTTTGGCCGGTAGGGGATGCGGGGGTGTGGGAGCCCGGGTGCGTGCTGGCACCCGGGCTTTGTGCTGTCCGAAAGTAGCTGGCCGCTTCAGCCCAGGATGAAAGGGCGGCGATCGCCTGATCCGCCTGCCTACGATCCCGGCGATCTCCGCACCGTGCGGGGCCCAAGATCACTGGGGAGCCGATGAAGAAGCTCTTGTCCACCGCGACGGTGGCCGCGACAGTCCTGGCCGGGGTGCTCGTCGGAGCAGGCACGGCCAGTGCCGCGAACCCGACCAAGCGCTGCGAACCGAGTGCGTCCCGGAGCTGCAGCCTGCCTTCGGGTTTCTTCCCCGGCGGCACCATCTCCATCGACATCGACGCGATCCTGCGGCCAGGCGCCCAGGAAACCTGGTTCAGCTTCACCATCGGCAACTGCAAGGGCGGCGCCTACGCCAACGATCCGCCGCGGTCCTGGACCTGCGTGCTGCCCGCCAGCTTCTACACGCTGACCGCCACGGCCAGCTTCGAATCCCCCTCCTGGGAACTCGGCCTGCGCTGGTAAACCGCCGGACACGCCAAGGGCCCGGGTACTGCGCACCCGGGCCCTTGGCACAGCGAAAACCTTATGGCAGCACGACAACCGTGGTCTTCAGCGGCAGTTGCGCCGAGGACGGCCCGACCTGGATCGACCGGGTTCCTGCCCCAGTGACCCACCGATCGGTCGTGGCGTTCCAGTACTTCAGCCGCTGCGCGTCCACCTTCACCGTCACCCGCTTGGTCTCACCGGGCAACAGCTCCACCTTGGTGTAGCCGGCCAGCGCCTTGTCCGCCTGCGCCGCGGTCACCAGCGGGCTGGCGCCCAGGTAGACCTGCGGCACCTCCTTGCCCTTGCGGATCCCGGTGTTGCGCAGGGAGAAGCTGACCTCGATGCCGTCCGCGACGGTCTTGGCGGACAGGTCGGTGTAGGTGAAGCTGGTGTAGGACAGGCCGTGCCCGAACGGGAACAGCGGTTTGACCTTCTGCTTGTCGTACCAGCGATAGCCGACCTGGATGCCTTCGGTGTACTTCTGTTCGTTGCCGATCCCGGGGTAGCGCTCCGGGTTGTTGGCCACCGGGTGGGTGTTCTCGTCCACCGGGAAGGTCTGGGTCAGCTTTCCGCTGGGGTTGGTGTCCCCGAACAACAACGCGGTGGTGGCCTCGGCGCCGGTCTGGCCCGGATACCACATGTCCAGCACCGCGGCGGTTTTGTCCAGCCAGGGCATGGTGATCGAGGAGCCGGTGTTGAGCACGACCACGGTGTTGGAGTTGGCCTTGGCCACCTCGGTGATCAGCTTGTTCTGGCGGCCGGGCAGGCCCAGGTTGGCCCGGTCGTAGCCCTCCATGCCGTCGTCGTAGGCGAAGACGACCGCGGTGCGGGCGGTTTTGGCGGCCTGGACCGCGGTCACGATGGCGGCCTCGGCGGCCTCCGGGGTGACCCAGGACAGCTTGACCGACAACGAGGAAGCCACCGGCGCGGAGCCGGACATGGTGATCTTGTGCGTGCCCGCGGTCAGGTGCACCACGGCGCTGGTGATCTTGCCGTAGACCTCGCCTGCCTCGATCGGGGTCTGGTTGCCGATCTGCACGGTGGCGAAACCGCCGGTGGCCTCGATCGCGATCCGGTAGTCCCCAGTCACCGGAGCGGTCAGCGTGCCGTCGTAGAACTGGCCAGCGGTGCCCGGCTGGAGCACGGTGCCGGTCGGGAAGGCCGGGGTCAGCGTGCCGGCCGGGATGGGCGAGCCGACGAGTTCCTCACCGGCGGAGTAGGTCACCGTGGCGCCCGCGCCTGCACGGGCCTTGATGGTGTCCAGGGGCGCGTTGGCCTTGTCCGGCACCACGTGCGCGCTGCCCAGGCCGGTGACCTTGGGGTCCTTGGCGCGCGGGCCGATCACCGCGATGCTGGCGCCCTCGCCCGCCAGTAGCGGCAGGGCCTGGTTCTGGTTGCGCAGCAACACCCCGCCGGCCTCTGCGACCTGCTGGGTGACCGCGTTGGCGGTGGCCAGGTCCCGGGTGGGCCGGGGGCGCGGGTTGGCGCCAATGAGACCGTGCCGGTCCAGCTGGCCGACGATGCGGCTGACTGCCCGGTCCACTGTGGACATCGGGATCTGACCGCCCTGCACGGCTTCCTTGAGCTTCTTGCCGAAGTGCAGGCCGCCGGGGATGCCGTGTTCGACGCCCTGGCTCCAGTCGATGCCCAGTTCCTGGTCCAGGCCCTTGCTGATCGAGTCGGTGCTGTGCGTGGCCAGCCAGTCCGACATCACCCAGCCCTGGAAACCCCACTGCTCGCGCAGGATCGAGGTCAGCAGCTCCTGGTGTCCGCAGGACGGGGTGCCGTTGACCTTGTTGTAGGCGCACATCACCGAGCTGACCCCGGCCTTGACCGAGGCCTCGAAGGCGGGCAGCTCGATCTCGCGCAGGGTCTGCTCGTCAACGGTGACGTTGACGTTTTGCCGGTTCTGCTCCTGGTTGTTCGCCGCGTAGTGCTTGGCGGTGGCGATCAGGCCCTGGCTCTGGATGCCCTTGATCTGCGCGGCCGCGGTGCGCGCGGAGACCAGCGGGTCCTCACTGAAGGTCTCGAAGTTCCGCCCGGCCTGCGGCACCCGGATGATGTTCATCATCGGGCCGAAGACCACATCCTGTTGCAGGGCACGGCCATCGCGGCCCATGACCTCGCCGTACTTGCGGGCCAGCTCGTCATCGAAGGTGGCGGCGAGCGCGACCGGCGCGGGCATGGCGGTGGCGGGCTGGTTGTTCAGCCGGATGCCTGCGGGGCCGTCGGCCGAGCGGACCTCCGGGATGCCCAGTCGCGGCACGCCCGGCAGCGAGCCGACGCTGAACGGGCCGGTGAAGGCCACCGTCCAGTGCACGAACGAGAGCTTCTCGTCCAGGGTCATCTGGGCGACCAGCGGATGCACTCCCGTGCGGGCGCCGGCCGGTGCCGCGCTGGCTCCGGTGCTCGCCACCAGGGTGGTGGCGGTGACCAGGGCCAGCGCGGCGACCAGCTTCTTGCTACGACTCACTTCACGACTCCCACGAACAGACCGCGGCCGGACGGGCCGCCCTCGATGTAGTCCACGGCGCAGCCGGCCCGCTCGAAGGCGGTCTCGTACTGCTCGCGGGTGAACAGGGTGATGACGTGCGTGTCGGTGAAGTGCCGGATGCCGTTCTCGGCGTCGGCGACCGTGTAGTGCACGTCCATGTGGGTGTGCGTGCCCTCCAGGCGGGAGTGCGAGACCCGGGCGATGGTGCGGCCGTCGACCTTGACCACGTCGCCGCCGACATAGCCGGGCAGGAACTTCTCCGGCGTCCACCAGGGCTCGATCACGATGACGCCGCCGGGCTCCAGGTGCTTGGCGAAGGCGGCCAGCGCGCGGTCCAGGTCGGACTGGTCGCTCATGTAGCCGATGGAGCTGAACATGCAGGTGACCGCGTGGAAGGTGCGGCCGAGGTCGAACTCGCGCATGTCGCCCTGGTGCACGGTGACCGCGGGGTGGCGGTCGCCGGAGATCCGGACCATCGCCTCGGACAGCTCCAGGCCCTCGACGTGCTCGAACAGCTCGGTGAACGGGCCGAAGTGCGCGCCGGTGCCGGAGGCCACGTCGAGCAGGTCGGTGGCATCGGCCTTGCGGTCGGTGATCAGCTCGTGCACCTGGGCGGCCTCGGCCGGGTAGTCCTTGCCGCGGCCGCGGTAGATGGCGTCGTAAACGTCGGCCAACTCGGTGTCGTACATGGGATGTCCTTACGCTGTGGGGACCGGGGCGCGGTGCCGGGCGACCAGGCGCTCCAGCTCCGGGACGATCTCGTTGGGCTTGGGGTCGGCCAGCACCTCGCCGCGCAGCCCGGCCGCGCCGGCGGCGAAGGCGGGGTCGGTGAGCAGGCGGACAAGCTTGTCCCGCAAGGCTTGTGCGGTCAGTTCGGCCGGGCGCAGGTACAGCCCGGCGTTGATGCTCTCCAGCTGCTGGGCCTTGAGCACGGCGTCGAACATCTCCGGCAGCAGCAGCTGCGGCACGCCGTAGAGCATCGCGGTGGCCGCGGTGCCGGCGCCGCCGTGGTGGATGATCGCCGAGCAGGTGGGCATCAGCGCGTGCAGCGGCACGAACTCCACCAGCTTCAGGTTGTCCGGCACCGTGGTCGACTCGGCGAGTTCGGCCTGCTGGGCGGCGTTCATGGTGGCGATGATCTCGATGTCCAGGTCGGCCATGGCCTCGATGAGGTCGGTGAAGGAGACCGAGTCACCGCCCAGGCTTTCCCGCGCGGACACGCCGAGGGTGATGCACACCCTGGGCCGCTCGGGCTTGGCGCGCAACCAGTCCGGCACCACGGCGGGCCCGTTGTAGGGCACGTAACCCATGGGCACGATGGGCTGGCCGACCGGCAGCCGGGTGCTGGCCGGGGTCTGGTCGATGGTCCACTGACCGCTGACCAGTTCCTCGTCGAAGCTCAGGCCGAGCCGTTCCATGGTCCAGCCCAGCCATTCGGCCAGCGGGTCGTCCTGGTGGGCCGGGGGCTGCTGGTCGTGCAGTTCCAGGAAGCGGTTCCTGGTGCGGGTCAGCACATCCGGGCCCCAGAGCAGCCGGGCGTGCGCGGCCCCGCTGGCCCGTGCGGCGATGGATCCGGCCCAGGTGAAGGGCTCCCAGATGACCAGGTCGGGCTGCCAGGCGCGGGCGAAGGCGACCAGCTCGTCGACCATGGAGTCGTTGTTGGCCAACGAGTAGAACATCGGCGTCATCATGGTGTACATGCCGAGCATGTAGTCCCAGGTGAGGATGTCCGGCCGGGTCTCGGAGAAGTTGATCTCCGGGTGGTCGGCCTGTTTCTGGCTGGTGTTCTGCTCGCGGGTCTGGTGGATGACGTGGTCCTCGCCGACCGGGACCGCGGTGAGTCCGGCGTGCGTGATCGCGTCGGTGAGCGCGGGCTGGCTGGCGATGCGGACCTCGTGGCCCGCGGTGCGCAGCGCCCAGGCCAGCGGCACCATGCTGAAGAAGTGGGTGTTGTGCGCGAAGGAGGTCATGAGCACACGCATCGGCGGCTCCTTCCGGGAAGCGGGCGACGAGCCCGCCGACTTGGCCCAACTGGTACGCCCGGTTGGGCCAACTTGGCGTACGACTTGGGCCAAGTCGGCGGGTGGGGGGTGGCTTAGGAGGTGACGGGGAGGTGCAGGGGGCCGCGGAGGACCGGGGAGCGGCGGCGGCGGACCAGTTTGCCGGTTTGGCGGAGCCGGGGGGTGTTTTCGGCGAGGACGCGCAGGGCGGTCTCGGCGTGCACGCGCAGCAGTGGGGCGAGGAGTCCACTGTGGAATCCGCCGGTGAAGGCCAGTGGGGCCGGGCCGGGGTTGCGGGTCAGCTCGAACTCGTCGGCGTCGGCGTACAGTCCCGGATCCCGGCCTGCCGCACCGGAAAGGACCACCAGCTGGCTGTCCTTGGGGATCTCGGTGCCCGCGAACTCCATGTCGGCCAGGGCGACCCGGGTGTGCAGCTGGACCGGGGCGTCGTAGCGCAGGGTTTCCGCGATGGCGTCGGCGGCCAGGCCGGGGTCGCCGGCCAGCTTCGCCCACTGCTCGGGGCGGGCCAGCAGCGCGGCGACCGCGTTGACCACCAGGGTGGTGCCGATCTCGACCCCGGCGGTGGCGGTGATCACCGCGGCGTGCCGGGCCTCGGGCACGGTGCAACCCATGTCGGACAACAGCTTCGTCACGTTGGCCAGCGCGGCCAGCAGGGCCCTGGTCGGGCCGAGTGGCTGCGGGCAGACCAGCGAGTCCAGGGTGGGCCGCAGGTCGGCGCAGAGGCTCTCGAAGTGCGCGCGGTCCGGCTCGGGGATGCCGAGCAGGTCGGCGGTGAGGTCCACGGCCAGTGGCGCGGCGAAGTCGGTCACCAGGTCGAACTGTCCACTGTGGCCGGAGATCCGGGCCTCGGCCAGGCGGCGCACGTGCGGTTCGTGGATGTGCACGGCCTGTTCGCTGAGCAGGTTCGCGGCCCGCTCGGTGATCCGGGCGTGTTCGGCCGCGCCCAGGCCGAGGAAGGTCTCGTCCAGGGACAGCACCTGCGGCGCGGGTGGTTCGCCGTCGGCCTTGCGCAGGCCCAGTCGCGGGTCGGTGAGGATGGTGCGGCCCAGGTCGTGATCGGCGGTGACGTACGCGCCGAGCAGGCTCTGGTGCAGCACGCCGCGGTCGCGGACCATGGCGTGGAAGGGGGTCGGGTCGTCGGCCTGGGCGCGCAGGATGAGCGCGTACGGGTCGCCGGTGGTGCCGAAGTGCCACTGGAGCCCCCGGGTCATCTGCAGGTGCAGGCCCAGTTGGCTCGGCGTGCGGTCGGACATCACGCCTCCTTGGCGCAGAAGGAGATGAGCTGGTCGGAGATCTCGTTGACGACGTCCGACTGGTGGTGGTTGAGGTAGAAGTGGCCGCCGGACAGGGTGCGCAGCGCGAAGTCCTCGCGGGTGTGCTCGCCCCAGGTGGTGGCCTCGTCGAAGGTGACCCTCGGGTCGCTTTCGCCGACGATCGCGGTGATCGGGCAGGACAGCGGAACCCCGCCCTGCCACCGGTAGGTCTCGGCTGCCTTGTAGTCGCTGCGGATCGCGGGCAGCACCATGCGCAGCAGTTCCTCATCGCCGAGCAGCGCGGAGTCGGTGCCGGAAAGCCGTTGCAGCTCGGCCACGATGCCGTCGTCGCTCTGCTGGTGCACGCGCTCGTCCCGGTGCCGGGACGGGGCGCGGCGGCCGGAGGCGAACAGCGCGGCCGGCCGGAAGTCGAACTCCTGCTCCAGCAGGGTGGCGACCTCGAAGGCGATGCTCGCGCCCATGCTGTGCCCGAACAGGGCAAGCGGCTTGTCGGTCCAGGCGAGCAGGGGTTTGACGATCTCCCTGGCGAACTCCTGCACGTTCTCGATCCGCGGGTCGGCGCGCCGGTCCTGCCGTCCCGGGTACTGCACGGCCAGCACCTCGATGGAGGGGGTGAGCGCGGCGGAGAACGGGTAGAAGAAGCTCGCGGCGCCACCGGCGTGCGGGAAGCAGGCCAGCCGGACCTTGCTGTCCTCGACGGGGTGGAATCGGCGCAGCCAGAGGCCGTTGTCGCCGGTGTCTGCTGTCATCGTGGTTCCTGTTCCTACTTCGCTTGTCCGGCGACGGTGACGGATTCGGCGAGCCAGTCCACAATGGACTGGGCAGTGGCCTGGGCGTGGTGCTGGGTCATGGTGAAGTGGTTGCCGGGCACATCGGCCGCGGTGTGCGGGAACGGCCAGTGCGAACGCCAGTCGCCCTCGCCGGTCCACTCCCCCATCGGCTCGCTGGCGCGCACCAGCAGGGTGGGCACGGCGAGGTCGGTCGGTTGCCACCCGGCGAGGTGGCGGTAGTAGGCGCCCATGGCGGTGAGCCGGGTGTCGTCGGCGGGCACGTAGTCGCCCTGATTGCCGAGCATCCATTCGGTCAGCTCGCGCTGCCACTGGCCGATCGGGCCGTTGTGGTCAGGTTCGTAGATATCGAGCAGCACCAGTCCGGCAGGCGGGTGCCCGTGTTCGGTCAGGTGCGCGGCGAGCTGGTGGGCCAGGATGGCGCCCGCGGAGTGTCCGATGAGGACGAACGGGCGGCCGTCGGCCTGGGTCAGCACGGCGTCGGCCTGGAGCCGGAGCGCGGCGGTCAGCGTGTTCGGCAGTGGTTCGCCGTCGAGGTAGCCGGGCAGTGGCAGGGCGGCCATCGGGTGTCGGCCGCGCAGGGCGGTGGCCAGGCGGGCGAATTCGTGCGGGCCGGAGATGGCCGCGGTGCCGCTGCACCCGATGAGCACCGGGCCCTGGCCCTCGGCGGAGAGCCGGATGGGGCGGGTCAGGTCGGTGCGGTCGCTGGTCTCGTCGAAGCTCGGCCGGAATCCGGCGGTGTCGGCCAGGAGGTCCATGAATTGGGTGATCCGTCCACTTCGGACGGACTCCTGGTAGAGGTTCGCCAGGGTGCTGGGTTTCCCGGCCGGAGCTTCGGCGGCGCCGAGGCGGTCACGCAGGTGGGCGGCTAGTTCGGCCGGGGTGGGGTGCTGGAGCAGCAGGCCGGGGGCGAGCTGGATGCCGGTGGCCCCGGCCAGGCGGTTGCGCAGTTCGACGGCGGTGAGCGAGTCGAAGCCGGATTCCAGGAAGGCGCGGTCGGTGTCGACGTCCTCGGCCCCAGCGTGGCCGAGTACGGCGGCGGCGTGGCTGCGGACCAGGTCGAGCAGGCGGCGCTGGGCCTGCGCCGGGTCGAGTGCGGCGAGTCGTTCGGCGAAGCCGGGTTCGGGGGTTGGCTGCGGCGCGGGTTCGGGCTTGGCGCGGCGCGCGGCCAGGCCGGGCAGCAGGTCGGCCAGTGCGGTGAGGTCCTGGTTGTCCACCGCGGTCCAGAACTGCTCGTCGGCGGTGATGCCGGTGGCGGGTTCGAGCCAGTAACGCTGGTGCTGGAAGGCGTAGGTGGGCAGGTCGATCCGGTTGCCGCCGGTGACCGCGGGCCCGAAGTCGACCGGCAGACCGCGGGTCCAGGCTTCGGCGAGCGAGGTCAGCACCCGCTGCGGCCCGCCCTCGTCGCGACGCAGTGAACCGACGGTGACCGCCGGGGTTTCGACGCGGTCGGCGGTTTCCTGGATGCCGACCACGAGCACCGGGTGCGGGCTGACTTCGACGAAGCCGCGGTGCCCGGTGGCGAGCAGTCCGCGCACGGTCTCCTCGAACCGGACGGTCTGGCGCAGGTTGGTGTACCAGTACCCGGCGTCCAGGGCGGTGGTGTCGATCAGCCCGGCGGTGACGGTGGAGTGGAAGGGGATCCGGGATGGCTGCGGCGAGAGTCCACTGAGGACGGTGAGGAGTTCCGCGCGGATCTCTTCGACGTGCGCGGAGTGTGAGGCGTAGTCGACCGGGATGCGGCGGGCCTTGACGTCGGTGTCGGCGCAGTCGGCGAAGAGTTCGTCCAGGGCGTCCGGGTCTCCGGCGACCACGACCGAGGAGGCGCCGTTGACCGCGGCGACCGAGATCCGGCCGTCCCAGCGGGTCAGCCGTTCTTCGACTTCGGTGACCGGCAGCGGCACGGCCATCATCCCGCCCTTGCCTGCTAGGGCCCGGATTGCCTTGCTGCGCAGCGCGACCACCTTGGCGGCGTCGCGGAGCGAGAGGGCGCCGGAGACGGCGGCGGCGGCGATCTCGCCCTGTGAGTGGCCGATCACTCCGGCCGGTTCGACGCCGTGGGACTGCCAGAGTGCGGCGAGGGAGACCATCACCGCCCAGAGCGCGGGCTGCACGATGTCGACCCGCTCGTAGTCGTTGTCGCGCAGGACGTCCAGGAGGTTCCAGTCGGTGAACTCGGCGAGCGCGTCGGCGCATTCGGTGATGCGGGCGGCGAAAACCGGGGCGGAGTCGAGGAGTTCGACGGCCATGCCACGCCATTGGGAGCCCTGGCCGGGGAAGACGAAGACGACCTTGCCGGGGCGGGTGGTGCTGCCGCGGACGACGGTGGGGGTGATCTCGTCGGTGGCGAGGGCGTGCAGGGCGGTGGCGGGGTCACCGAGCAGGACGGCGCGGTGCTCGAAGGCGGCGCGGGTGGTGAGGGTGTGCGCGAGGTCGAGCGGGGCGGGGGTGTGGGTGGCGAGGTGGTCGCGGAGGCGGCTGGCCTGGGCGCGCAGGGCGGCGGCGGTTTTGCCGGAGAGGAGGTAGGGGAGGACGGCGGGGGATCCGAGCGCGGTGGCAGCGGTCCCAGCGGCGATGGCGGTGGCAGCCGTCCTGGCGGCGGCGGTCGTGGCTGCGGTCCCGGCAACTGTCACGGGTGCGGCGGTGGTGGCTGCCTCGGGTTCCGTGGGTGCTGGGGCCTGTTCCAGGATCACGTGCGCGTTGGTGCCGCTCACGCCGAAGCTGGACACCCCGGCCCGCCGCACCTCCGCCGCCCACTCCTGGTTCTCGGTCAGCAGCGACACCGCGCCCACCGACCAGTCAACCTGCCGCGACGGCTCGTCCACGTGCAGCGTCCTGGGCAGCACCCCGTGCCGCATCGCCATGACCATCTTGATCACGCCCGCGACCCCGGCTGCGGCCTGGGTGTGGCCGATGTTGGACTTCACCGAGCCCAGCCACAGCGGGGTTTCCCGGTCCTGGCCGTAGGCGGCGAGTACCGCCTGGGCTTCGATCGGGTCGCCGAGGCGGGTGCCGGTGCCGTGCGCCTCGACCACGTCGACCTGGGCGGGCGTGAGGCGGGCGTCGGCCAGGGCGGCGCGGATCACGCGTTGCTGGGACGGGCCGTTCGGGGCGGTGAGGCCGCTGGAGGCGCCGTCCTGGTTGACCGCGCTGCCCTTGAGCACGGCCAGGATCGGGTGGCCGTTGCGTTGGGCGTCGGAGAGTTTCTCCACCAGGAGCAGGCCGGCGCCTTCGCCCCAGCCGGTGCCGTCGGCGGCGTCGGCGAAGGCTTTGCAGCGGCCGTCGGTGGCCAGGCCGCGCTGGCGGCTGAACTCGACGAAGATCTGCGGGGTGGCCATGGTGGTGACGCCGCCGGCCAGGGCCAGGGTGCATTCGCCCTTGCGGAGTGCTTGTGCGGCAAGGTGTAGCGCGACCAGGGAGGACGAACACGCCGTGTCGATGGTGAGCGCGGGGCCTTCCAGGCCGAGGGTGTAGGCGATGCGGCCGGAGGCGACGCTGCCGGAGTTGCCGGTGCCGAGGTAGCCCTCGACGCCCTCGGGGACCTCGTGCAGGCGGGCGGCGTAGTCGTTGTAGATCACGCCGGCGAACACGCCGGTTTTGCTGCCGCGCAACGTGGTCGGGTCGATGCCCGCTCGTTCGAAGGCTTCCCAGGAGGTTTCCAGCAGCAGGCGTTGCTGGGGGTCCATGGCCAGGGCTTCGCGCGGGGAGATGCCGAAGAAGGCCGGGTCGAACTCGGCCACGCCGTCCAGGAACGCGCCGTGGCCGGTGTAGGTGCGGCCGGTGGCGGACGGGTCGTCGTCGAGCAGGTCGGGCCAGCCGCGGTCGGCCGGGAACCCGGTGACGGCGTCCCCGCCCGCGGCCAGCAGGTCCCACAGTTGCTCAGGCGAGCCGATGCCACCGGGGTAGCGGCAGCTCATGCCGATGATGGCGATCGGCTCCCGCTCGGCCTCGCGGACCTCGGCCAGTTCCTGCCGGGTCTGCCGCAGATCGGCGGTCACCTGCTTGAGGAAGTGCCTGAGCTTGTCCTCATTGGACACTGTGGTTCCCTTCTCCCCAGTTCTGGAATCCCTTACGAGATCCCGAACTCCTTGCCAATGAGGTCGAACAGGTCGTCGTCGGTCGCCGTTTCCAGGTCCTCCGCCGCGGTTGCGCCGTTTGCCTCGGTCCACCGGTCCAGCAGGGACTTCAGCCGGAGGGTGATGCGTGCGCGGGACTCCTCGTCCGGGGCGATCCCGGACAGGTCGTCGGGCACGATCACCGACAGGCTGGCCTCCAGCCGGTCCAGTTCGGCCAGCAGCGGGCTGCCACCCGCCGGGGCCGTGTCCTGGGGCACGGTGTCGTCCAGGTGCGCGGCCAGCGCTTCCGGAGTCGGGTGGTCGAAGACCAGCGTCGCGGCCAAGCGCAGGCCGGTGGCCGCGTTCAGCCGGTTCCGCAGCTCGACCGCGGTGAGCGAGTCGAACCCGAGTTCCAGGAAGCCCTTGCTCTCCTCCACCGCTTCCGGCGAGGAGTGCCCCAGCACCGCGGCAACCTGCCCGCGGACCAGGTCCAGCAGCACCTCGCGCCGCTGGGCGCCGGTGCGGCCGTGCAGTCGCTGCGTGAGCGCCGTGGCGTCCGGGGCCGCGCCGGTCGCCGTTCGACGACCGGGCTTGCGGACGAGCCCTCGCAGCAGGGCGGGCACCTCGGCCTGTGCCCGCAGCGCCGTGGTGTCCAACCTGATGGGCACCAGCACCGCCGATTCCACTGTGCTGGCCACGTCCAGTAGTGCCAACCCCTGTTCTGAAGACAGGGGTGCCATGCCCGCCCTGGCCAGCCGCCCCAGCTCGGCCTCGTCCAGGTGGCCGGTCATGCCGCTGGTCTGCGCCCACAGGCCCCAGGCCAGGGACACGGCCGGTTTGCCCAGTTCACGGCGGTAGGCGGCGAGTCCGTCCAGGAAGGCGTTGGCCGCGGCGTAGTTGCCCTGGCCCGCGCCGCCGAAGGTGCTGGCGGCACTGGAGAACAGGATGAACTCGGTCACGTCGCCGGTCAGTTCGTGCAGGTTGACCGCGGCGTCCACCTTGGGCCGCAACACCTTGGCCAGCCGGTCCGGGGTGAGCGCGGCCAGTACGCCGTCGTCGAGCACCCCTGCCGCGTGCACCACGATCGACAGGGGGTGATCAAGGGTGTCGAGCAGTGCGGCCAGGGCGTCCCGGTCGGCGGCGTCGCAGGCCTCGATCCGGACCCGAGCGCCGAGTGCGGTGAGTTCGTCCCGCAGCTCGGCGGCGCCGGGGGCGGCCAGGCCGCGGCGGCTGGTGAGCACCAGGTCGCGCACGCCGCGGCCGGTGACCAGGTGCCGGGCGACCAGTGCGCCCAGGGTGCCGGTACCGCCGGTGACCAGCGCGGATCCGCTCCCGACCGAACGGTCGGTGGCGGTGTTGGGCACCCGGGCCAGGCGGGGTGCGGTGAGCTTGCCCTGGCGGATGGCCAGTTGCGGTTCGCCGGTCTGCGCGGCGGCGGCGAGCTGGCGGGCGGAGGCGTCCTGGTCGTCGAGGTCGATGAGCAGGAACCGGCCGGGTTCCTCGGCCTGGGCCGAGCGGACCAGGCCCCAGACCGCGGAACCAGCCGGATCGGTGACCTGCCCGGCCGCGCCCTGGGTCACCAGGACCAGTCGCGAGTGGACGAACCGCTCCCCCGCGAGCCACCCCTGTACCGCCTCAAGAGCGATAAGGGTGGCGGTGTGCGCGGCCTTGGCCAGTGGTCCGTCCACTGTGGGCAGTGGCAGGAATACCAGCTCTGGCACCTCGGTCAGTTCTGCCAGTGTGGCGTGGCTGTCCACCCGGACGCCCGCGGTGCGCAGGCCGGCGGCGACCCCGAGGGCGTCGCCGATGACCGCGGCCCGGCCGAGCGGGGTGCTGGGCGCGGGCACGGTGGCCCAGTCGAACTGGAACAGCGAGTCGTGGTGGCCGCCGCCGAGGGCGTCCGCGGACAGGGCCCGCAGCACCAGGGAGTCGACCGTGGCGACCGGGTTGCCGCCGGGGTCGGTGACCGCGAGTGCGATGCCGTCACCGTCCACCTTGGACAGTCGGACGCGCAGGCTGGCCGCGCCGGTGGCGTGCAGGCTGACCCCGGTCCAGGCGAACGGGAGCCGGGCCTGGTCGGCGCTGAAGAAGCCGCCGAGGCCGATGGCCTGCACGGCCGCGTCCAGCAGGGCCGGGTGCAGGGCGAAGCCGGTGTCCTGGTGGTCCTCGGGCAGGGTGACCTCGGCGAAGACCTCGCCGCCCTTGGTCCAGGCGGTGCGCAGGCCCTGGAAGCTGGGGCCGTAGTCGTAGCCCGCCTCGCTGAGCCGGTCGTAGAGTCCGTCCAGGGCAACGGGTTCGGCACCGGCGGGCGGCCAGGCGCCGACCGCGACCGGGGTGCCCAGGCCGGGCAGCAGGGTGCCGGTGGCGTGCAGCTGCCAGGGCTCGTCCGCGCCGGTCTGGGAATGCACGGTCAGGGTGCGGGCGCCGGTCGGTTCGGGTGCGCCGACGGTGAGATGCAGGTTGACCGCGGCGTCCTCGGGCAGCACCAGCGGTGCGGCCAGGGTGAGTTCCTCCACCCGGTCGCAACCGGCGGCCACGGCGGCATGCAGGGCGAGTTCGACGAAGGCGGTGCCGGGCAGCAGGATCGAGCCGAGCACCGCGTGGTCGGCCAGCCAGGGGTGGGTGCGCACCGAGATCCTGCCGGTGAACAGCAGTTCCTCGCTGTCGGGGCGGGTGATCGCGGCGCCGAGCAGCGGGTGTTCGGCGGCGGTGAGGCCGAGTTCGGCGGCGTCGGATCCGGTGCCGCGCGGGGTGTCCAGCCAGTAGCGCTCGCGCTGGAAGGCGTAGGTGGGCAGGTCGATCCGGCGGGCGCCGGTGAGCACCTGGCTGAAATCGACCGGCAGTCCGCGCACGGCGGCCTCGCCGAGGGAGAGCAGGAACCGGCCGAGGCCGCCTTCCTCGCGGCGCAGCGAGCCGAGGGCGATGGCGTTGCTGCCGGTCTCCTCCAGGGTCTCCTGCAGTCCGACGACGAGCACCGGGTGCGGGCTGGCTTCGACGAAGTAGCGGTAGCCCTGCTCAGCGAGGGTACGGGTGACCTCGGCGAATCGGACGGTCTGGCGCAGGTTGGTGTACCAGTACCCGGCGTCCAGCTCGGCGGTGTCGATCAGTTCGCCGGTGACGGTGGAGTGGAACGGGATGTCGGAGGTGCGCGGCCGGATGGGGGCCAGCACACGCAGGATCTCGTCCCGGATCTCCGCCACATACGCGGAGTGCGAGGCGTAGTCCACCGGGATCTTGCGGGCCCGGATGTTCGCGGCCTCGCACTCGGCGAACAGCTCGTCGAGGGCGGCGGGCTCACCAGCGACCACGATCGCGGTCGGGCCGTTGACCGCGGCCACCGAGATCCGGCCGTCCCAGCGGGCCAGGCGGTCCTCGACCTCGGCGAGGGGCAGCGGCACGGACATCATGCCGCCCTTGCCTGCCAGCGCCCGGATCGCCTTGCTGCGCAACGCGACCACCCGGGCGGCGTCCTGAAGGGACAGTGCACCGGAAACGGCGGCGGCGGCGATCTCGCCCTGGGAGTGGCCGACGACCACCGAGGGCTCAACCCCGAAGCTGCGCCACAGCGCGGCGAGGGAGACCATGACGGCCCACAGCGCGGGCTGCACGACGTCGACGCGGTCGAAGCCGGGGCCGTTGCCGCGCAGCACTTCCAGGAGGTCCCAGTCGGTGAACTCGGCCAGGGCCTGGGCGCAGTCGGTGAGGCGGTCGGCGAAGACCTGGTTGGTCTCGAAGAGTTCCACGGCCATGCCGAGCCACTGCGAGCCCTGGCCGGGGAAGACGAAGGCGACCTGCTCGCCCGCCGCGGCCACGCCGGTGGTGAGGCCGGGCCACGGTTCGCCGGTGGCGAGCGCGTCCAGGCCGGTGCTCAGTTCGGCGGTGGTGCTGGCGACCAGCAGGGCGCGCTGGTCGAAGGCGCCGCGGGTGCTGAGCAGGGAGTGCGCCAGGTCGGGCAGGTGGGTCTGCGGGTGGGACGCCAGGTGCGCGGCGAGCGCGCGGGCCTGGCCCCGCAGGGCTTCGGGGGTGCGGGCGGTGAGCCGGACCGGCGCCGGAGTGTCCACAGTGGAGGTTTCGACCGGTTCTTCGGCGGGGGCCGCTTCGATGATGACGTGCGCGTTGGTGCCGCTGATGCCGAAGCTGGACACGGCCGCGCGGCGCACGCCCTCGGGCCAGGGCTGGGCCTCGGTGAGCAGCGAGACGGATCCGGCGGACCAGTCGATCTGCGGGCTGGGCGCGTCGATGTGCAGGGTCTTGGGCAGCAGGCCATGGTGCATGGCCAGCACGGTCTTCATCACACCCGCGACCCCGGCGGCGGCCTGGGTGTGGCCGATGTTGGACTTCAGCGAACCCAGCCACAGTGGGGTTTCCCGGTCCTGGCCGTAGGTGGCGATGAGTGCCTGGGCTTCGATCGGGTCGCCGAGGGTGGTGCCGGTGCCATGCGCCTCGACCAGGTCGACGTCCGAAGTGGACAGTCCGGCGTTGGCCAGGGCCTGGCGGATGACGCGTTGCTGGGACGGGCCATTCGGGGCGGTGAGGCCGTTGGACGCGCCGTCCTGGTTGACCGCGCTGCCCTTGACGATGGCCAGCACCGGGTGGCCGTTGCGGCGGGCGTCGGAGAGGCGTTCGACCAGCAGCATTCCCACGCCTTCGGCGAGGGCGAAGCCGTCCGCGGCGGCGGCGAAGGCCTTGGAGCGGCCGTCGCGGGCCAGGCCGTTCTGGCGGCTGAACTCGAAGAACATGTCCGGGGTGGACATGATCGTCACGCCACCGGCCAGTGCCAGTGAGCATTCGCCGTTGCGCAGGGACTGGACCGCCCAGTGCAGGGCGACCAGTGAGGAGGAGCAGGCGGTGTCGACGGTGACCGCAGGGCCTTCCAGGCCGAAGGTGTAGGAGATCCGGCCGGAGAGCACGCTGGCGCCGTTGCCGGTGGCCAGGTAGCCGGACAGGTTCTCCGGGGCACCGGCCAGCAGCGGGGCGTAGTGCTGGCCGTTGGTCCCGGCGAACACCCCGGTCCGGC
Source organism: Crossiella sp. CA198 (assembly GCF_052078295.1). Taxonomy (NCBI): domain Bacteria; kingdom Bacillati; phylum Actinomycetota; class Actinomycetes; order Pseudonocardiales; family Pseudonocardiaceae; genus Crossiella; species Crossiella sp. CA198. The sequence continues at coordinate 89,840 of NZ_JBQJIM010000021.1, read as the reverse complement.
TGCCACGCAGGGAATCCGGGTCGATGCCCGCACGCTCGAAGGTCTCCCAGGAGGTTTCCAGCAGCAGGCGGTGCTGCGGGTCCATGGCCAGGGCCTCGCGCGGGGAGATGCCGAAGAAGGCCGGGTCGAACTCGCTCGCGTCGTGCAGGAAGCCGCCGTGGCCGACGTAGCTGGATCCGGTGCGGCCGTTGGGGTCGATCAGGGCGCCGAGGTCCCAGCCTCGGTCGGTGGGGAAGCCGGTGATCGCGTCGCCGCCGGCTTCGATGAGGCGCCACAACGCTTCCGGGCTGGTGACGCCGCCGGGGAAGCGGCAGGCCATGCCGATGATGGCGATCGGCTCGTCGTCGGCGGCCGCGGTGTACACCGGTCCGGCGATCTGCGCGGCGTGGCCGACGAGTTCGCCGCGCAGGTGTTCGGCGAGCACGGTCGCGGTCGGGTAGTCGAAGACCAGGGTGGCCGGGAGCTTCAGGCCGGTCGCGGTGTTGAGGCGGTTGCGCAGGTCGACCGCGGTGAGCGAGTCGAAGCCGAGTTCGCGGAAGGCCCGGTTGACGTCGACGGCGTCCGGGGAGGCGTGTTCCAGGACCGCGGCGAGCTGGGTGCGGACCAGGTCCAGGACCAGCTTGGACTGGTCCACTTCGGACAGTCCGGACAGGCGCCGCACCAGCGGGGAGGTTTCCACCGCCGCGGCCGGTTCGGCCTCGGTGCGGGCCTGGGCCTCGGGCAGTTCGTCGAAGAGGTGACTTGGCCGGGCGGCGGTGAAGCCGGGCACGAACCGGGCCCAGTCGATGTCGGCGACGGTGAGCACCGGCTCGTCGTGCTCGATGGCCTGGCGCAGTGCGGAGAGCGCGAGTTCCGGGTCCATCGCGGTGACGCCGCGGCGGCGCAGGAACTCGCCGTAGCTGTCCTCGGTGGTGGTGTCGCCGCCGTCCCATGGGCTCCACGCGATGGCGGTGCCGGGCAGGCCCCGGCCGCGGCGGGCCTCGGCGAGCGCGTCCAGGTAGGCGGTGCCAGCGGCGTAGGCGCCCTGGTTGCCGCCGCCCCAGATCCCGGCGACCGAGGAGCAGAACACCACGGTCTCGACGGTGTCGTCGAGCAGGGCGTCCAGGTGTGCGGCGGCGGCGGTCTTGGCGTTGACCACGGCGGCGAAGGACGCCAGATCGGTGTCCGCCAAGGGGTTCAGCGGGACGACCGGCGGGGCGTGCACCACGGTGGCCGGGTTGTGTTCGGCCAGCACGGCACGCAGTGCGGCCCGGTCGCCGACCTCGCAGGCGGCCAGGGTGACCCGGGTGCCGTCGGCTTCCAGTTGGGCGCGCAGGATTTCCGCGCTGTCGTCGTGCGTTCCGGCGAGCACCAGGTGCTCGATGCCGTTGCGGGACAGCCACTGCGCGACCAGTGAGCCGAGTGCGCCGGAGCCGTCGGTGACCAGTGCGGTGCCGGTGGGCTGCCAGGTGCGGACCGGGGCGGCCGAGCCGAGCGGGGCGTGGCCGAGGCGGCGGGCGAAGACCCCGGCGGCGCGGAGGGCGACCTGATCTTCATCGGCCGCGGCGAGCACGGCGTGCAGGCGGGCGGTGGTGGTGTCGTCGAGGCGGTCGGGCAGGTCGACCAGGCCGCCCCAGCGTTCGGGGTGTTCCAGGGCGATTACCCGGCCGAGGCCCCAGACCTGGGCTTGGGTGGCGCTGCGGACGCGGTCGGTGGCGGAGGTGGAGATGGCGCCGCGGGTGGCGCACCACAGCGGGGCGCTGATCCCGGCGTCGCCGAGGGCCTGGGTGAGCACCACGGTCCCGGCGAGTCCGGCCGGGAGCGGGTGTTCGGCCAGGGGGGATTCGTCCAGGGCGAGCAGGGACAGCACTCCGGCTGGGGCGAAGTCGAGTGCGGTCAAGCGGTCCGCGAGGGTGGCGCGGTCCAGGGAGCCGCCGATTTCCAGGATGTGCGCGCCGGGCAGCACGGTTTTGGTGTGGCCTTCGGGCTGGATGACCAGCCAGTCGCCGGTGAGGGTGGCCGCGGGCGGGGTGACCGGCCGCCATTCCACCCGGTACCGCCAGCCGTCCACAGTGGACTGTTCGCGGCGCTGGCGGCGCCAGGCGGCGAGCACCGGCAGCACGCCGGTGAGGGTGTCGGCCTCGGCGCCCAGGGTGGCGGCCAGGGTGCCGAGGTCCTCGGTCTCGACCGCGGCCCAGAACTCGGCGTCGGCCGGGTCGGCGGTGTGCTCGACGGCGGGGGTGCCGTCCTCCAGCCAGAACCGCTTGCGCTGGAAGGCATAGGTGGGCAGGTCGAGGTGCGCGCTGCCGCCCCACAGGGTGTCCCAGCGCACGGGCAGGCCGCGAACCTGGCCCTCGGACAGCGAGGTCAGGAAGCGGTCCAGGCCACCTTCGTCGCGGCGTAGTGAGCCGACCGCGACGGCCTCCACGGTTTCCTGGATGCCGAAGGTGAGCACCGGGTGCGGGCTGGCCTCGACGAAGAACCGGAACCCGGCCTCGCCCAGCAGTCGCACGGTTTCCTCGAAGCGCACGGTCTGGCGCAGATTCGTGTACCAGTACTCGGCGTCCAGGCCGGTGGTGTCGAACCGTTCGGCGAAGACGGTGGAGTAGAACGGGATCTCGGCGGCCTTCGGCTGCAGTCCACTGAGGACGGTGCGCAGTTCGTCGTGGATGCTTTCCACGTGCGCGGAGTGCGAGGCGTAGTCCACCGGGATCTTGCGCACCCGGATTTCCGCGGTCTCGCAGTCGATGAACAGCTCTTCCAGGGCGTCCGGGTCACCGGCGACCACCACGGAGGCGCTGCCGTTGACCGCGGCGATCGAGATCCGGCCGTCCCAGCGGATCAGGCGGGCTTCCACGTCGGCGACCGGCAGCGAGACCGACATCATGCCGCCCTTGCCCGCGAGAGCGCGGATCGCCTTGCTGCGCAGGGCGACCACCTTGGCGGCGTCACGGAGCGACAGCGCGCCGGAGACGGCGGCGGCGGCGATCTCGCCCTGGGAGTGGCCGATCACCGCGGCGGGTTCGACGCCGTTGGCCCGCCACAGCGCGGCCAGGGACACCATGACCGCCCACAGTGCGGGCTGCACCACGTCGACCTGCTCGAAGTCACCGGTGCGCAGGACGTCGAGGAGGTCCCAGTCGGTGAACTCGCGCAGGGCCTCGGCGCATTCGGTGAGGCGGGCGGCGAAAACCGGGGAGGTTTCCAGGAGTTCGACGGCCATGCCCTGCCACTGCGAGCCTTGGCCGGGGAAGACGAAGACGACCTTGCCGGTGCCGATGCTCTCGCCGGTGACCAGGTTCGCGGCGGGTGTCCCGGTGGACAGGGCGGTGAGCGCGCCACGCAGGTCGGCCGGGTCACGGGTGAGGGCGACGGCGCGGTGCTCGAAAGCGCTGCGGCCCAGGGCGAGGGCGCGGCCGAGGTCGGCGAGCGGCAGGTCCGGGTTCCGGTCGAGGAAGCCGAGCAGGTTGGCGGCCTGGGCACGCAGGGCCTCGGGGCCGCGGGCGGACAGTGCGATCGGCAGCACCGCCGGAGTTGTTGCGGGCTCGGCGAATTCGGCGGCAGGGGCCTGTTCCAGGATGGTGTGCGCGTTGGTGCCGGAGACGCCGAAGCTGGACACGGCGGCGCGGCGCGGGCGACCGGTGTCCGGCCACGGCTGGGCCTCGGTGAGCAGCGAGACGGCACCGGCGGACCAGTCCACGTGCGGGGTGGGCTCGTCCACGTGCAGGGTCTGCGGCAGCACGCCGTTGCGCAGTGCCATGACCATCTTGATGATGCCGCCGACACCGGCCGCGGCCTGGGTGTGGCCCAGGTTGGACTTGAGCGAGCCGAGCCAGAGCGGCTGCTCGGCCGACTTCTCCTTGCCGTAGGTGGCCAGCAGGGCCTGGGCTTCGATCGGGTCGCCGAGCACGGTGCCGGTGCCGTGCGCCTCGACCGCGTCCACGTCCTCGGCGGTGAGCTGGGCGTTGGCCAGCGCGGCGCGGATCACCCTGCGCTGGGACGGGCCGTTGGGGGCGGTGAGGCCGTTGGACGCACCGTCCTGGTTGACCGCGCTGCCGCGCACCACCGCGAGGATCGGGTGCCCGTTGCGCTGGGCGTCGGAGAGGCGTTCGACCAGGAGCATGCCGACGCCCTCAGACCAGGAGGTGCCGTCGGCGGCCGCGGCGAAGGACTTCGAGCGGCCGTCGGGGGCGAGGCCGCGCTGGCGGGAGAACTCGACGAAGGCGCCAGGGGTGGACATGATCGCCACGCCGCCGGCCAGCGCGAGGGTGCATTCGCCGTTGCGCAGCGACTGCACGGCCAGGTGCAGGGCGACCAGCGAGGAGGAGCACGCCGTGTCGATGGTGACCGAAGGCCCTTCCAGGCCAAGGGTGTAGGACACCCGGCCGGAGACCACGCTGCCGGAGTTGCCGGTGCTGAGGTAGCCCTCGACCCCGGCGGGCACGCTGTGCAGGCGGGCCGCGTAGTCGTGGTACATCAGGCCCGCGAACACGCCGGTCTTGCTGCCGCGCACCGTGGCCGGGTCGATGCCCGCGCGTTCGAAGGTCTCCCAGGCGGTTTCCAGCAGCAGCCGCTGCTGCGGGTCCATGGCCAGGGCCTCACGCGGGGAGATGCCGAAGAAGCCGGGGTCGAACTCGTCGGCGGTGTGCAGGAACCCGCTCTCCCGCACATAGGAGGTGCCGGGGTGTTCGGGGTCGGGGTGGTAGAGGCCGTTGAGGTCCCAGCCGCGGTTGGCCGGGAAGCCGGAGATGGCGTCGCCGCCACTGTCGACCAGCCGCCACAGGTCCTCGGGCGAGCTGACCCCGCCGGGGTAGCGGCAGGCCATGCCGACGATCGCGATCGGCTCGCGGTCCTCGGCCTCCACCTCGTGCAGGCGCGCCTTGGTCTGCTGGAGGTCCGCGATGACCCGCTTCAGGTAGTCGCGGAGCTTGTCCTCAGTCGTCGGCGACATGCCGCCCCCTCGGTATTCGTCGTGGTCGGTGGTCAGTGCACGCCAAGCTCGGAGTCGACGAGGGCGAAGAGTTCGTCGTCGGTGGCCGAGTCGAGCTGGGCGGCGGGGGTCTGGTCGGGCTGTTCGTCCACTGTGGACAGCAGGGCCCGGAGTCTCGCGACGGCTTCGGCGCGGGTGTCCCCGGTGAGCGCGGTCAGACTGGCCGCGAGGCGGTCCAGTTCGGCCAGCACCGGGGTGGTGGCCTGGTCGACCGGCAGTTCCTCCAGGAGGTAGCCGGCGAGTGCGACCGGGGTGGGGTAGTCGAAAACCAGGGTGGCGGGCAGCCGCAGGCCGGTGGCCGCGGTGAGCTGGTTGCGCAGTTCGACCGCGGTGAGCGAGTCGAAGCCCAGGTCCTGGAAGGCGCGGCTTTCCTGCACCGCACCGGCCGAGCCGTGGCCGAGCACGGCGGCGGCCTTGGCCCGCACCAGGTCGATGAGCGCGGTGGCCCGGTCGTCCAGGTCGAGTCCGGCCAGCCGCTGGCGCAGGCTGTCCGAGCCGGATTCGGTGGCCTTGCGTGGTTTGGGCTTGATCAGGCCGCGCAGCAGCGGCGGGATCTCCTCGCTGGTGGCCTTGGTGGACAGGCGCATCGGCACCAGGACCGGTTCGCCGGAGCCCAGGGCCGCGTCGAACAGCGCCAGACCGTCCGTTGTGGACAGTGCGTTGACGCCGCCGCGGGTGAGCCGGGTGGTGTCCACGCCGTCGGCCATGCCCTGTGCCCACAGGCCCCAGGCCAGTGACACGGTGGGCCTGCCCTGGGTGGAACTCTGGCGGGCCAGGGTGTCCAGGACCGCGTTGGCGGCGGCGTAGTTGCCCTGACCGGCGTTGCCGAAGGTGGCCGCGGCCGAGGAGAACAGCACCAGGGTGGTGTCCGGGCCGGTCAGCTCGTCCAGGTTGCGGGCGGCGTCCAGTTTGGGGCGCAGCACGGTGTCCAGGCGGTCGGGGGTGAGCGCGGTGAGCATGCCGTCGTCGAGCACGCCCGCGGTGTGCACCACGGCGTTGACCGGGTGCGCGGTGAGCAGGGCGGCCAGGGCGTCGCGGTCGGCGGCGTCACAGGCGGCGATGATCACGTTGGCGCCCAGGCTGGTCAGCTCGTCGCGGAGTTCGGTGGCACCGGGGGCGTCGGGGCCGCGGCGGCTGGTGAGGACCAGGTCACGGACGCCGTGTTCGGTGACCAGGTGCCGGGCGAACAGTGCGCCGAGGCTGCCGGTCGCGCCGGTCACCAGCACCGGGCCGACGAGTTTGGCGGCGGTGCCGGTGGCGCGGGCCAGGCGCGGGGCGTAGACCTTGCCGCCGCGGATCCGGAGTTCGGGTTCACCGGTGGCCACCGCGGCGCCGAGCAGGGCCTGGTCGTCGGTGTCGACCAGCACGAACCGGCCGGGCTCCTCGGCCTGGGCGGCGCGGATCAGGCCGTGTACCGCGGCGGCGGCCAGGTCGGTGTCCGCGTTGGTGGTGACCACGATGAGGCGGTCCAGCGCGAGTTCCGGGTTGGCCAGGAAGTCCTGGGCGGCCTGGAGCATGTGCGCGGTGGCGGCCCGGACGTCGGACTCGGTGCTGTGCACCACCACCGCGTCGGTCAGCTCGGACTCCACTGTGGACAGTTCGGTCCAGTCAACGCGGAACAGTGAGTCCTGGCTGTCCCTGGCGGTCTGGAGCTGTTCGGCGGAGACCGGGCGCAGGACCAGCGAGCCGATCGAGGCGACCGGGTTGCCCGCGGTGTCGGACAGGGTGAGCGAGACGGCGTCGGCGGCGACCGGGGTGAGGCGGACCCGGACGGTGGAGGCGCCGGGCTGGTGCAGGGTGACGTCGTTCCACAGGAAGGGCAGCCGGGCCTGGCCGGTGTCGGCGATCAGGGTGCCCAGGCCGACCGCGTGCAGGGCGGCGTCCAGCAGGGCCGGGTGCACGCCGAAGTCGGCGCCGTCGTTGTCGGGCAGGGTGACCTCGGCGAGCACGTCGGCGCCGTGCTGCCAGGCGGCTTTGAGGCCCTGGAAGGTGGGGCCGTAGTCGTAGCCCCATTCGGCGACCCGGTCGTAGAGCCCGGAGACGTCCACCGGGACGGCATCGGCGGGCGGCCACACGCCTTCCGGCTGGGCGGGTGCGGAGTCGGTGGCGAGCAGGCCGCTGGCGTGCCGCAGCCAGGTGTCACCGGTGCGGGAGTGCAGGGTCAGGCCGCGGCGGCCGGTCTCGTCCAGGGCGGTGACCGCGAGCTGGAGCTGGACCGCGCCGTCGGCGGGCAGCACCACGGGGGCCTCGATGGTCAGTTCGGCCACGGCGTCCGCGCCGAGCTGGCGGCCGGCGTGCAGGGCCAGGTCGACAAACGCGGTGCCGGGCAACAGGACCGTGTCCAGGACGGTGTGATCGGCCAGCCAGGGGTGGGTGCGCAGGGAGAGGCTGCCGGTGAAGACGAAGCCGTCGCTGCCGGGCAGCGGCAGGGCCGCGCCGAGCAGCGGGTGGTCGGCGGCGGTCAGGCCGAGTGCGGCGGCGTCGGCGGGGGCCGCGCCGTCCAGCCAGTAGTGCTGCCGCTGGAACGGGTAGCCGGGCAGGTCGATCCGACTGCCACCGGCCACAGTGGACAGATCGACGTCCACGCCGCGGACCAGGGCCTCGGCCAGGCCGGTGAGCAGGGCCTCGGGCTCGGCGCGGTCCTTGCGCAGCAGCGGCAGGAAGGCGGCGTCCAGGGTTTCCTGGCCCAGTGCGGACAGCACGCCGCCGGGGCCGATCTCCAGGAAGGTGACCACCTCGTCCGCGGCCAGGCAGCGCAACGCGTCGGCGAAGCGAACCGACTCGCGCACGTGCCGCACCCAGTAGTCCGGGCTGGTCAGTTCGGCGGACACCGGCTGGCCGGTGAGCGTGGAGACCAGCGGGATCTCCGGGGTGGCAAAGGAAACGGTCTCGGCGACGGCGCGGAAGTTGGCGAGCATGCCGTCCATCAGCGGGGAGTGGAAGGCGTGGCTGACCTGGAGCCGCCGGGTCTTGCGGCCCTGGGCGGCGAACTCGGCGGCCAGCGCGAGCACGGCGGACTCGGTCCCGGAAATGACCACCGAGTCCGGACCGTTGATCGCGGCGATGGCCACCTCGTCCGTCGCCCGGACCTCCTCCTCCTTGGCCTGCACGGCGACCATGGCGCCACCGGCGGGCAACGCCTGCATCAGCCTGCCGCGCGCGGTGACCAGCTTCGCGGCGTCGGGGAGGGAGAACACGCCCGCGATGTGCGCGGCGGCCAGCTCGCCGATCGAGTGGCCCGCCACGACATCCGGGGTGACGCCGAAGGATTCGACCAGGCGGTACAGCGCGACCTCGATGGCGAACAGGGCGGGCTGGGTGTAGCCGGTCTCGTGCAGTTCCTCGGTGTCGAGGACCTCACGGAGCGGGCGCTCCAGGTGCCGGTCCAGTTCGGTGCACACCGCGTTGAAGGCCTTGGCGAACACCGGGAACTTCGCGGCCAGTTCGCGGCCCATGCCCAGGCGCTGGGAACCCTGGCCGGAGAACAGGAACGCGGTGCGGCCCTCGGCCACGGCACCCTGGATCAGGCCGGGGGCGGGGTCGCCGGCGGCGAGGGCGTCCAGGGCGGTGCGCAGGGTGTCGCGGGTGTCGGCGAGCACGAGTGCGCGGTGGCTGAGCTTGGCGCGCGAGGTGAGCGTGGCGTAGGCCAGGTCTGCCAGCGGCGCGTCCAGCTGGCGGAGGGCGGTGGCCTGGGCGCGCAGGGCGTCGGGGCCCTTGGCGGAGAGCAGGATCGGGGCCACGTCGAGGATCGGCGTGTCAGGGGTGGCCGGTGCGGCGGCGGGGGCCTGTTCCAGGATGACGTGCGCGTTGGTGCCGCTCACGCCGAAGCTGGACACCGCGGCCCGGCGCACGCCCTCGGGCCAGGGCTGTTCCTCGGTGAGCAGTGCGACCGAGCCCGCTGACCAGTCCACGTGCGGGCTCGGCTCGTCCACGTGCAGGGTGCGTGGCAGCATGCCGTGGTTGAGCGCGAGGACCATCTTGATCACCCCGGCGATGCCGGAGGCGGCCTGGGTGTGGCCGATGTTGGACTTGAGCGAACCCAGCCACAGTGGACGGTCGCGGTCCTGGCCGTAGGTTGCCAGCAGGGCCTGCGCCTCGATCGGATCGCCGAGGGTGGTGCCGGTGCCGTGTGCCTCGACCACGTCGACGTCCGAAGTGGACAGTCGGGCGTTGGCCAGCGCGGCGCGGATGACCCGTTGCTGGGCCGGGCCGCTGGGTGCGGTGAGGCCGTTGGAGGCGCCGTCCTGGTTGATCGCGCTGCCGCGCACCACCGCGAGGATCCGGTGGCCGAGGCGCTGCGCGTCGGACAGGCGGGCGACCAGCAGCACGCCGACGCCCTCACCCCAGCCAACGCCGTCGGCGGTGGAGGAGAAGGACTTGCACCGGCCGTCGGGGGCCAGGCCGCTCTGCCGGGAGAACTCGGTGAACGCGCCGGGGGTGGCCATCACCGCGACGCCGCCGACCAGGGCCAGTTCGCATTCCCCGGTGCGCAGGGACTGCGCGGCGAGGTGCAAGGCGACCAGCGAGGAGGAGCAGGCGGTGTCAATGGTGACCGCGGGGCCGGACAGGCCGAGGGTGTAGGCGATGCGGCCGGAGGCGACCGCGGTGGCGCCGCCGGTGAGGAAGTAGCCCTCGGAGCCGGTGCCCGCCTGTTGCAGGCCAACGCCGTAGCCCTGGCCGGAGACGCCGGCGAACACGCCGACCGGCTTGCCGTGCAACGCGGTCGGGTCGATCCCGGCGTGTTCGATCGCGGTCCAGGAGGCCTCCAGCAGCAGGCGCTGCTGCGGGTCCATCGCGGCGGCTTCCCGAGGCGAGATGCCGAAGAAGTCGGCGTCGAACTCGGTGGCGTCGTAGAGGAAACCGGCCTCGGTGGCCTGCGGGCCGGTGGCGTCCGCGTCGTAGATGGTTGCCGGGTCCCAGCCGCGGTTGGTCGGCAGGTCGCCGACCGCGTCCACGCCGCCGGTGACCAGGCGCCAGAGCGCCTCGGGGTTGTCCGCGCCGCCGGGCAGGCGGCAGCTCAGGCCGATGATGGCCAGGGGTTCGCGGGTGGCGGCGTCGAGCTGCTTGTTGTGCTGCCGCAGGCGTTCGGTCTCCTTGAGCGAGGCGCGCAGGGCCTCGACGACCTTGTCGGTCGGGGTAGCCATCATGGTCTCCACAAGCTCGGTCAGGTCAGGAGTCGGAGCCCTGCAGGGCCAGGCGCACCAGGTCGTCGGCGTCCATCTCGTCGATGGTCTCGCCGTCGTCCACAGTGGACTCAACTGCGCTGGGGCCGCCGTCGGCCAGGCGCAGCAAGGCGTCCAGCAGGCCGGCGTCCCGGATTCGGGACAGCGGAAGGGCGGCGAGGGCGGCCCGGATCCGCGTTTCGGACTCGTCGGCGCCCTCGACCGCGGGGAACAGCTCGGCGCGCAGGAACTCGGCGAGCACGGTGGGGGTGGGGTGGTCGAAGGCCAGGGTGGCGGGCAGCCGCAGGCCGGTGGCGGCGGTGAGCCGGTTGCGCAGTTCCACCGCGGTGAGCGAGTCGAAGCCCAGTTCACGGAAGGCGCGGCCGGGGTCCACCGCGTCGGTGCTGTCGTGGCCGAGCACCCCGGCCACCTGGGTGCGTACCAGGTCGACGAGGGCGCGCCGCTGCTCCAGCGGGGAGGCGGTGGCGAGTCGTTGCGCCAGGCCGGAATCGGTCTCCGGTTCGGTGTCGGCGAGCAGGGCCTTGACCTCGGGCAGTTCGCCCAGCAACGGGCTGGGGCGGACCGAGGTGAAGGTGGGCGCGAACTTGGTCCAGTCCATATCCGCGATGGCGATGGTGGTCTCGTCCTCGTCCATGGCCCGCTGCAGGGCGGTGATGGCCAGGTCGGGGCGCATTTCCAGGATGCCGCGGCGGCGCAACTGCTCCCCCGCGTCACCCTCGGCCATCCCGCCGTCGGCCCAGGCGCCCCAGGCCACCGCGAGCGCGGGCTTGCCGTGCGCGCGGCGGTGCTGGGCGAGCGCGTCCAGGTAGGCGTTGCCCGCGGCGTAACCGGTGTGCCCGGCGCTGCCCCAGACCCCGGAGTTGGAGGAGAACAGCACAAACGCGTCCAGGTCACCGGCGAACTCGGCCAGGTGCGCGGCCCCGGCGATCTTCACCGCGGTGACCTCGGCCAGTTCGTCCTGGGTGGTGTCGGTGACCGCGGTGGCCTGCGGCACCCCGGCCACGTGCATAATCGCGGTGACCGGGTGCCTGGCGAGGAGGTCGCGCACGGCCTCGCGGTCGCTGATGTCGCAGGCTTCGATGGAGGCTTTGGCGCCCAGCTCACCGAGTTCGGCGGCGAGGTCGAGCGCACCGGGGGCTTCCGGGCCGCGGCGGCTGGTGAGGACCAGGTGATCCGCGCCGTTGCGGGCCAGCCAGCGGGCCACCTGGGCGCCGATCGCGCCGGTGCCGCCGGTGACCAGCACGGTCCCGGTGGGCTGCCACGCGCGTTTGGTCGTGCCACGGGGGGCGTGCGCCAGGCGGCGGGCGAGGATGCCGTTGGCGCGCACCGCGAGCTGGTCCTCCTCCCCCGCACCGGCCAGCAGCGCGGTGAGGCGGTTGAGGGACTGATCGCCGGGGTTGCCGGGCAGGTCGATCAGGCCGCCCCAGCGGCGGGCGTGTTCGAGTGCGGCGACCCGGCCGAAGCCCCAGACCTGGGCGGCCACCGGCTCGCGGACCGGGTCGGCCGGTCCGGTGCCCACCGCGCCACTGGTGACTGTCCACAGTGGAGCGTCGATCTGGGCGTCGCCGAGGGCCTGGGTGAGGGTGAGGGTCAGTCGCAGCCCCCTGGACACCTCGGGGTGGGCCGAGGTGTCCAGGCCCAGCAGGGAGAGCACTCCGCTGGGCGCCACCGGGAGCGTGGCGAGCTGCTGGGCGAGCCCGGCGCGGTCAACGCGGTCGAGCACCAGCTCGGCGACGTCGGCGCCACGAGCGCGCAGTGCGGTCGAAACCGCGGTGGTCAGGGGGTGGTGCTGTTCCGGGAGAACAAGGAGCCAGGTGCCGGTCAGTGGCGCGGCGGCCGGTTCGGCGAGCTGCTGCCAGCTGACCCGGTAGCGCCAACCATCCACAGTGGACTGCTCGCGACGCTGCCTGCGCCAGGCGGTCAGGGCGGGCAGCACGCCGCTGAGTGGCTCGGTGCCGGTGCCCAGGGTGCTGGCGAGCTGGTCGAGGTCCTCGTTCTCCACCGCGGTCCAGAACTCGGCGTCGGCCGGGTCGGCGGCGACGGCGGTGTGCTCGGGTTCGAGCCAGTACCAGCGGCCCTGGAAGGCGTAGGTGGGCAGGTCGATCCGCCGCGCGCCGGGGAAGGCGGGGCTCAGGTCGACCGGCAGGCCGCGGGTCTCGGCCTCGCCGAGGGAGAGCAGGAACCGGTCCAGGCCGCCCTGGTCGCGGTGCAGGGAGCCAACCGCGACGGCGTCGAGATCGGCGAGGGTTTCCTGGACGCCGAAGGTGAGCACCGGGTGCGGGCTGGTCTCGATGAAGAAGCGGAAGCCGTCCTGGGCGAGCAGCCGGGTGGTCTCGGCGAAGCGCACGGTCTGGCGCAGGTTGGTGTACCAGTACTCGGCGTCCAGCCGCGCGGTGTCGATCACGGCGGCGGTGACGGTGGAGTAGAAGGGGATGTCCGCGGTCCGCGGCTGAAGTCCACTGAGGACGTTCAGGAGTTCGGTGCGGATGGCTTCCACGTGCGCGGAGTGCGAGGCGTAGTCCACCGGGATCTTGCGCACCCGGATGTCGCCGGCCTCGCAGTCGGCGAACAGCTCGTCCAGGGCGTCCGGGTCACCGGCGACGACCACCGAGGCGGGGCCGTTGTGCGCGGCAACCGAGATCCTGCCGTCCCAGCGGGCCAGTCGTTCGGCGGCCTGGTCCCCGGAGAGTGCGACCGACATCATGCCGCCCTTACCGGCCAGCGCGCGGATCGCCTTGCTGCGCAGGGCAACCACCTTGGCCGCGTCGCGGAGTGAGAGCGCGCCGGAGACGGCGGCGGCGGCGATCTCGCCCTGGGAATGGCCCACCACCGCGGCGGGCTCGACGCCGTAGGAGCGCCACAACGCGGCCAGGGAGACCATGACCGCCCACAGCGCGGGCTGCACCACGTCGACCCGGTCGAAGCCGGGGCCGTTGCCGCGCAGTACTTCCAGGAGGTCCCAGTCGGTGAACTCGGCCAGGGCCTGGCCGCATTCGGTGAGCCGGTCGGCGAAGACCGGGGCGGTGTCGAGGAGTTCCAGGGCCATGCCCTGCCACTGCGAGCCCTGGCCGGGGAAGACGAAAACGACTCGGCCGTCCACTCCGGACACACCCTGCACCAGTGCGGCATCGGGCATGTTCGCGGCGAGGGCGCCGAGTCCGGCGCGCAGCGCGTCCCGGTCGCCGGTGGCCAGCAGGGCGCGGTGGTCGAACCGGCTGCGGGTAGTGGCGAGGGAGAAACCGAGGTCGTTCAGGGAGTGTTCGGGGTTGTTGTCCACAAAGGACAGCAGGCGCTCGGCCTGACCGCGCAGGGCGTCGGCGCCGCGGGCGGCGAGCAGGATGGGCGAGACCGTGGTCGCGACCGGTTCGGTCTCGACGGGTTCGGTGGCCGGGGCCTGTTCCAGGATGGTGTGCGCGTTGGTGCCGCTCATGCCGAAGGAGGACACCCCGGCGCGGCGCGGCTGCCCGGTCTCCGGCCAGTCCAGGCGTTCGGTGAGCAGCGAGACGGATCCGGCGGACCAGTCCACGTGCGGCGAGGGCTCGTCCACGTGCAGGGTCTGCGGCAGCACCCCGTTGCGCATGGCCATCACCATCTTGATCACACCGGCGACACCGGCGGCGGCCTGGGTGTGCCCGATGTTGGACTTGACCGAGCCCAGCCACAGCGGGCGGTCGCGGTCCTGGCCGTAGGTTGCCAGGAGGGCCTGCGCCTCGATCGGGTCGCCGAGTGAGGTGCCGGTGCCGTGTGCCTCGACCACGTCGACCTGGGCCGGGGTGAGGCGGGCGTCGCCGAGCGCCTCGGCGATGACCCGGCGCTGGGACGGGCCGTTGGGTGCGGTGAGGCCGTTGGAGGCGCCGTCCTGGTTGACCGCGGTGCCGCGGATCACCGCGAGGATCTGGTGGCCGTTGCGCTGGGCGTCGGAGAGCCGTTCGAGGACCAGCATGCCCACGCCCTCGGCGAAACCGAAGCCGTCGGCCGCGGCGGAGAAGGGCTTGCAGCGGCCGTCGGCGGCCAGTCCGCCCTGGCGGGAGAACTCGACGAGTGAGTTGAGGCTGGACATCACGGTGACGCCGCCGGTGAGCGCGAGCCCGCATTCGTTGTTGCGCAACGCCTTCACCGCCAGGTGCAGGGCGACCAGCGAGGAGGAGCACGCGGTGTCCACGGTGAGGGCGGGGCCCTCCAGGCCGAGGGTGTAGGCGACGCGGCCGGAGACGAAGCTGGTGGCCGCGCCGGAGAGCAGGTGGCCTTCCAGGTGCTGCGGGGACTGGTCCAGACCCGGGGTGTAACCGGAGAACCACGCTCCGCTGAACACCCCGGTCCGGCTGCCGCGCAAGGAGTTCGGGTCGATGCCGGAGCGCTCGAAGGCTTCCCAGGAGGCTTCCAGGATCAGCCGCTGCTGCGGGTCCATGGCGAGGGCTTCGCGCGGGGAGATGCCGAAGAAGCCGGCGTCGAACTTGCCCGCGTCGTAGACGAACCCGGCCTCGCGGGCGTAGTAGGTGCCCAGGTTGTCCGGGTCGGCGTCGTAGCGCCCTTCGAGGTCCCACCCGCGGTCGGCGGGAAACCCGCCGACCGCGTCACCGCCAGTGGAGACGAGGTCCCACAGGGATTCCGGACTGTCGACCCCGCCGGGCAGGCGGCAGCTCATGCCGATGATGGCGACGGGCTCGTGCCCGGCCTCCTCGACCTCTCGGAGCTTCTTGGTGGTGCGGTGCAGGTCGGTGGTGACCCGCTTGAGGTACTCGCGGAGCTTCTCTTCGTTCGACATCAAGCCCATCCCCAGTTTTTGTACTCCGCGAGTCCGTCCTAATCGGACTGTCCGAACTCCTTGTCGATGAAGTCGAACAGGTCGTCATCGGAGGCGGACTCGATTGCCTCCGTGTCCTCTTCCGGCCCGGTGACCCACCTGGCCGCCAGCGCCTTCAGCCGGGGGGCGATCGCGGAGATGTCCGCGGGCGCCACCATGGCCAGTGCCGCCTCCAGCCGTTCGAGTTCGGCCAGCAGCGGGGCCGCGGCCGGCTCGTCGGGCAGGAGTTCGGCTCGCAGGAGTTCCGCGAGCGCGAGTGGGGTCGGGTAGTCGAAGACCAGCGTGGCCGGCAACCGCAGCCCTGTGGCCGCGTTCAACCGGTTTCGCAGTTCGACCGCGGTGAGCGAGTCAAAACCAAGCTCCTTGAAAGCCCGGTCAGCGCTCACCGCGTCCGGCCCGGCGTGTCCAAGCACGGTGGCGACGTTGCCCCGCACCAGGTCCAGCAGTGCCCGGTCCCGCTCCGCCGCGGGGAGCCCGGTCAGCCGCTGCACCAAGGCAGACACTCCGGCGGTCGCCGATCCGGCCTCCGCGGTCCTCCGTGCCGGGTTCCGCACCAGCCCTGTGAGCAGGGCAGGCACGGATCCCGCCGTTCGCAGGACCGCGGTGTCCAGGCCCATCGGCACCAGCACCGCCTCGTCAAAGTTAAGTCCGGCGTCGAGCAGCGCCAACCCCTGTTCTGAAGACAGGGGGGTCATGCCCGATCGGGCCATCCGCCCCAGTTCGGCCTCGTCCAGATGGCCGGTCATGCCACTGGACTGCGCCCACAAACCCCAGGCCAGGGCCTGTCCGGGTACCCCTTGCGCGCGCCGGTGGACGGCCAGGCCGTCCAGGAAGGCGTTGGCCGCGGCGTAGTTGGCCTGACCGGCGCCGCCGAAGGTGGCCGAGGCGGAGGAGAACAGCACGAAGGCGTCCAGGCCCGAGGTCAGCTCGTGCAGGTTGATCGCGGCGTCCACCTTGGGCCGCAACACCTTCGCCAGCCGTTCGGGGGTGAGCGCGGACACCACGCCGTCGTCCAGCACCCCTGCGGCGTGGATCACACCGGTGAGCGGGTGTTCGGCCGAGACGCTGTTCAGCAGTGCTGCCAACGACTTCCGGTCGGCGGCATCACAGTTTTCGATGCGAACGGATGCGCCAAGTTCTTCGATCTCGGCGGCCAGTTCGGTGGCACCGGGTGTGTTCAGGCCGCGACGGCTGGTGAGCAGCAGGTGCTTGACGCCGTGCCGGGTGACCAGGTGCCGGGCCAGCAGCGCGCCCAGCGTGCCGGTACCGCCGGTGATCAGCACGGTGCCCTCGGTGCGCAGGCCGCGCGGGATGGTGAGCACCAGTTTGCCGACGTGCTTGGCCTGGCTGAGGAAGCGGTAGGCGTCCTTGGCCCGGCGCAGGTCCCAGGTGCGCACCGGCAGCGGTCGCAGCACCCCCTGCTCGAACAGGGGTCGCAGCGCGGCGAAGATCGCCGCGATCCGGTCCTCGCCGGCGTCGGTGAGGTCGAAGGCGCGATAGGTCACACCGGGGTGGTCGAGGGCGACCTGGCCTGCGTCGCGGACGTCGGTCTTGCCCATTTCCACGAACCGGCCGCCGCCGGGCAGTAGCCGCAGGGAGGCGTCCACGAACTCGCGGGCCAGCGAGTCCAGCACCACGTCGACACCCCTACCGCTGGTGACGCCGCTGAACTCGGCCTCGAAGTCGAGGGTGCGGGAGTTGGCGATGTGGTCCTCGGCCAGGCCGAGGGCGCGCAGGGTGTCCCACTTGCCGGTGCTGGCGGTGCCGAAGACCTCGGCCCCCCAGTGTTTGGCGAGTTGCACGGCGGCCATGCCGACACCACCGGCGGCGGCGTGCACGAGCACCTTCTCGCCGGACTTGAGACCGGCGAGGTCGTGCAGGGCGTAGTAGGCGGTGAGGAAGACCACCGGCACGGAGGCGGCGGTCTCGAAGGTCCAGTCCGCCGGGATCTTGGTGACCAGGCGCTGGTCGGCGACCACGTAGGGGCCGAAGGCTCCGGCCAGCAGGCCCATCACCCGGTCTCCTGGCTGGAGGTCGGTGACGCCGGGGCCGACTTCGGTGATCACTCCGGCACCCTCGGTGCCCATCAACGCCTTGTCCGGGTACATGCCCAGGCCGATCAGCACATCGCGGAAGTTCAGGCCCGCGGCGTGGATGGCGATCCGGACCTGGCCTTCGCCCAGGGGTTCGAGGACCTCGGGGCAGGGCAGCAGGGCCAGGTTCTCCAGGGTGCCCTCACCGGCCACGTCGAGTCGCCAGGCGTCCACTTCGGACGGTGCGATCAGCGCGTCGGTGCTGGTGGCCCTGGCCAGCCGGAAGGCGTGGGTGTGCCCGGCACGCAGGGCGAGCTGGGGTTCACCGGAGTGCAGGGCGGCGGGCAGCGCGGCGTAGGAGTCGTCGGCCTCGTCCAGGTCCAGCAACTGGAAGCGGCCGGGATGTTCGGACTGGGCCGAACGGAGCAGTCCCCACACCGCGGCGCCTGCCAGGTCGGTGACGTCCTCGCCGGGCTGGGCGGCCACCGCGCCCCTGGTCACCACGACCAGGCGGGCGTCGGCGAGGGCGTCCTGGGCCAGCCAGCCCTGCACGAGTTCCAGGGCGCGGCGGGTGGCCGCGTGGGTGGCCTCGGTGCGCGGGCCGTTGACCGCGGGGAAGGCGACCAGGGTGAGTTCGGGTGCGGCCGCGGCCAGGTCGGCCAGGGTGGCGTGGCTGGTGAGGGTGCTGCCGCTGCTGGCCAGGGCGGAGCCGACCTTGAGGTCGTCCCGGCCCAGCACCGCTACCGGACTTGGTTCATCGGGCACGGTGAGTCCACTGAGGACTGTCCATTCCAGCCGGAACAGGTGGTCCAGGCTGGTGTCGCGGGTGGCCAGGGCATCGGCGCTGACCTGGCGCAGTCGCAGGGATTCCACCCCGGCGACCGGGGCGCCGGTGGGGTCGGCGACGGTGATGGTGATCGCGTCGTCCCCGGCGGCGGCCAGCCGGACCCGGAGTGCGGTGGCGCCCTCGGCGTGCAGGGTGAAGCCGTTCCAGGCGAACGGGAGCCGCGGGGTTTCCGGGTCGGGCAAGAAGTCACCGAGGCCGATGGCTTGCACGGCCGCGTCCAGCAGCGCCGGGTGCAGGCCGTAGCGGCCCGCGTCCTCGGCTTGCGGCAGCGCGACTTCGGCGTAGACCTCGGTTCCGGTGCGCCAGGCCGCGCGCAGGCCCTGGAAGGCGGGGCCGTACTCGTAGCCGCGATCGGCGAACCGCTGGTAGATGTCCTCGACCGGGATCGGGGTGGCACCGGTGGGCGGCCAGGTGGTGAGGCCCTCGGCCGGGCTGGCGGTGGTGGAGAGCAGGCCGCTGGCGTGCCGGGTCCAGGGCTGGTCCGGGTCGGCGGAGTCCGGGCGGGAGTGCAGGGTGAGGGTGCGGGTGCCCGCGTGGTCCGGGGCGCTGAGCACGAGTTGCACGGCCACGCCGCCGGTGGCGGGCAGCAGCAGTGGGGCTTCCAGGGTCAGTTCGTCCAGGCGGTGGCAGCCGACCGCGTCCCCGGCGTGTCCGGCGAGTTCGACAAAGGCGGTGCCGGGCAACAGGATCGTGCCGGATACGGCGTGGTCGGCCAGCCACGGGTGGGTTTGCAGCGAGAGCCTGCCGGTGAACAGGAAGCCGTCGCTGTCGGCGAGCGCGACGGCCGCGCCGAGCAGCGGGTGGTCGGCGTTGTGCAGGCCGATCGACCCGGCGTCACCGGCCCGGCCGGTACCCGGTCGCGGCCAGTACCGCTGCCGCTGGAAGGCGTAGGTGGGCAGGGTGAGCAGGCGGCCGTCGCCGATCCGCGGGGTGAGGTCGACCCGGTGGCCGCGGACCTGGAGTTCGGCCAGGGACAGCAGGAACCGGTCCAGGCCACCGTCCTCGCGGCGCAGCGAACCGGTGGCCACGCCCTGCTCACCGAGGATCTCGTTGAAGCCGAAGGTGAGCACCGGATGCGGGCTGGTTTCCACGAATGCGGTGACACCCTGTGCGGCGAGTCCGCGCACGACCTCCTCGAACCGGACGGTCTGGCGCAGGTTGGTGTACCAGTACTCGGCGTCCAGCGCGCTGGTGTCGATCAGTTCGCCGGTCACCGTGGAGTGGAACGGAATCTCCGAGCTTCGCGGCGAGAGTCCACTGAGGACGGTCAGCAGTTCGTCCCGGATCTGCTCGACGTGTGCGGAGTGCGAGGCGTAGTCCACCGGGATCTTGCGGGCCCGGATGCCCTCGGTCTCGCACTGGGTGAACAGCTCGTCCAGGGCTGCGGGGTCACCGGCGACCACGATCGCGGTCGGGCCGTTGATCGCGGCCACCGAGATCCGGCCGTCCCAGCGGGTCAGCCGGTCTTCGACCACGGTGAGCGGCAGTGGCACGGACATCATGCCGCCCTTGCCCGCCAGTGCCCGGATCGCCTTGCTGCGCAACGCGACCACCTTGGCCGCGCCCCGCAACGACAGCGCGCCGGAGACCGCGGCGGCGGCGATCTCACCCTGCGAGTGGCCGATCACCGCGGCGGGTTCGACGCCGTAGGAGCGCCACAACGCGGCCAGGGAGACCATGACCGCCCACAGCGCGGGCTGCACGACGTCGACCCGGTCAAAGCCGGGACCGTTGCCGCGCAACACCTCGAAGAGGTCCCAGTCGGTGAACTCGGCCAGCGCGCCCGCGCAGTCGGCCAGTCGTTCGGCGAACACCGGTTCGGCGTCGGCCAGGTCCAGGGCCATGCCAAGCCACTGCGAGCCCTGACCGGGGAAGACGAACGCGACCTTGCCTGGTGCGCCCGCCAGGCCCTGGACCAGGGCGCCGGAGGGCTCGTCCTGGGCCAGGGCGGCGAGCGCGGCGCGGAAGTCGGCGCGTTCGGTGGCCACCAGCACGGCGCGGTGCTCGAACCCGCCGCGCTGCTCGACCAGCGAGCGGGCCACGTCGACCGGCGGAGAGCCGGGGTGGTTGTCCAGGAAGTCGAGCAGGCGTTCGGCCTGGCCGCGCAGGGCTTCCGGGGTACGGGCGGCCAGTGGCCAGGACTGCGGACCGTCCACTGTGGAGTGTGTGGCCGGGTCCTCGGCGGGGGCTTCTTCCAGGATGGCGTGCGCGTTGGTGCCGCTCATGCCGAAGCTGGACACGCCCGCGCGCCGTGGTTCGCCGGTGGCTGGCCAGTCCTGGGCCTCGGTGAGCAGCGAGACCGCACCGGCGGACCAGTCGATCTGCGGGGACGGCGCGTCCACGTGCAGGGTCTTGGGCAACACGCCGTGCCGCATGGCCAGGACCATCTTCATCACGCCCGCGATGCCGGCGGCGGCCTGGGTGTGCCCGATGTTGGACTTGAGCGAGCCCAGCCACAGCGGGGTTTCCCGGTCCTGACCGTAGGTGGCGAGCACGGCCTGGGCCTCGATCGGGTCGCCGAGCGTGGTGCCGGTGCCGTGTGCTTCGACCACCTCGACCTGCTGGGCGGACAGCCCGGCGCTGGCCAGCGCCTGCCGGATGACCCGTTGCTGGGCGGGGCCGTTCGGCGCGGTCAGACCGTTGGAGGCGCCGTCCTGGTTCACCGCGCTGCCACGAACCAGGGCCAGCACCGGGTGTCCGTTGCGGCGGGCGTCGGAAAGTCGTTCGAGCACCAGCATGCCCGCGCCCTCGGCGAGGGCGAAGCCGTCCGCGGCGGCCGCGAAGGCCTTGGACCGGCCGTCCCGGGCCAGTCCGCGCTGCCTGCTGAACTCGAAGAACATGTCCGGGGTGGACATGATCGTGACCCCGCCAGCCAGCGCGAGGGAGCATTCGCCGTTGCGCAGTGCCTGCGCGCCCAGGTGCAGCGCGACCAGGGAGGCCGAGCAGGCGGTGTCGACGGTCATCGCCGGGCCCTCAAGGCCGAGGGTGTAGGAGATGCGGCCGGAGAGGATGCTCGCGCCGTTGCCGATGGCCAGGTAGCCGTCGAAGTTGTCCGGTCCGTCCAGCAGCAGCGGCGCGTAGTGCTGGCCGTTGGTGCCGGCGAACACGCCGACCTGCTTGCCGCGCAACGAGTCCGGGTTGATGCCGGCCCGCTCGAACGCCTCCCAGGAGGTTTCCAGCAGCAGCCGGTGCTGTGGGTCCATCGCGGTGGCCTCGCGCGGGGAGATGCCGAAGAAAGCTGGGTCGAACTCGTCGGCCTGGTGCAGGAAGCCGCCCTCGCGGGTGTAGGAGCGGCCGGTGCGTTCCGGGTCGGGGTCGTAGAGGCCGTCCAGGTCCCAGCCGCGGTTGGCCGGGAAGCCGGAGATGGCGTCCACGCCCTCGGCGACCAGGCGCCACAACGCTTCCGGGCTGTCCACGCCGCCGGGGAAGCGGCAGGCCATGCCGACGATGGCGATCGGGTCGTCGTCGTTGACCACGACCGTGCTGGCCGCGGCCTCGGCGCTGACCCCGATGATCTCGCCGCGCAGGAACTCGGCGAGCACCGTGGCCGTCGGGTAGTCGAAGACCAGGGTGGCCGGGAGCTTCAGACCGGTGGCGGTGTTGAGGCGGTTGCGCAGGTCGACCGCGGTGAGCGAGTCGAAGCCCAGTTCGCGGAAGGCGCGGTTGACGTCCACCGAGTCCGGCGAGGGGTGTTCGAGCACGGCGGCGAGCTGGGCGCGGACCAGGTCGAGCACGGCCTGTGCCTGGTCCACTTCGGACAGTCCGGCCAGGCGCTGGGCCAGCGGGGATCCGGTCTGCTCAGCCGCTGCTGCCTCGGCCAGGAGTTCGGCGACCTGGGGCAGTGCGGACAGCAGCGGGCTGGGGCGGGCGGCGGTGAAGCCGGGGTGGAAGCGGGACCAGTCGATGTCGGCGATGGTCACCGCGGTCTCGTCGTGGTCGAGCACCTGGCGCAACGCGGTCAGCGCGGCGGCCGGGGCCAGTGCGCGCACCCCACGGCGGCGCAGCTGCTCGCCCAGGGCGTCGACGGTGGTGCCGCCGTCCCACGGGCTCCAGGCGATCACGTTGGCGGGCAGGCCGTTGCCGCGCCGGTACTCGGCCAGCGCGTCCAGGTAGGCGGACCCGGCGGCGTAGGCACCCTGGTTGCCACCGCCCCAGACCGCGGCGACCGAGGAGAAGAAGATGACCGTCTCGGCCTCGATGGCGAGGGCTTCGACTGCGAGCAGGTCGGCGGTCTTGGCCGCGACCACGGCGGCGAACCCCGCCAGGTCCACACTGTCCACTTCGGACGGTGTGACCACCGGCGGGGCGTGCAGCACGGTGCTCACCGGGTGCTCGGCGAGCACTTCCGCAAGCTGATCCAGGTCGGTGACCAGCGCGGTCGCACCCAGTTCGGCCAGTTCCCCGGCCAGGCCGGGGGCCGCGCCGGGCAGGACGAGTGTGGTGACGCCCTGGCTGGCGAGCCAGCGGGCGGCTTCCGCGCCAAGGGGTTCGGCGGCGCCGGTGACCAGCGCGGCCGATCCGGGCTGCCAGCTGCGGGCGGACTGGGCGGTGAGCGGGGCCGGGGTGAGGCGGCGGCCGAAGAGCCCGGCCGGGCGGATCGCGACCTGATCCTCGGTGCCGGTCAGCGCGGCGGCCAGGTGGGTGCCGGTGCGCTCGTCGAGGGTCTCGGGCAGGTCGAGCAGGCCGCCCCAGCGGGCCGGGTGTTCCAGTGCGACAACGCGTCCGAAGCCCCAGACCTGGGCCTGCACCGGGCTGCTGAGCGTGTCCGTGCCGCCGATGCCGACCGCGCCGCGGGTCAGGCACCACAGCGCAGCGGTGGCTCCAGTGTCACCGAGGGCCTGGGTGAGGTGCAGCGTGCGGGCCAGACCGGCGCTCAGCTCGGGGTGCTCGGGGTGCGCGGTCTCGTCCAGGGCCAGCACCGAGATCAGTCCGGTGGCCTCGGCGATGCCCGCGGTGGCTAGGGTTTCCGCGATGGTGCCGCGGTCGCCGTGGATGGCGATCTCGGTGACCTGCGCGCCGTGCGCGGTGAGTGCCGCGACCAGTCCGCCCGGCACTGAACCCGAGTGCGCGAGCAGCCAGTTTCCGGTGAGGCTAGGGGCGGTAGGGGTGCTGAGCGGGGTCCAGCCGACCCGGTAGCGCCAGCCGTCCACGGCGGCGAGTTCCTTGCGCTGGCGGCGCCAGCTGGTCATCGCGGGCAGGACTTCGTGCAGCGGGGTGTTGCCGTCCACGGCGAGGGTGGTGGTGACCGCGTCCAGGTCGGCGCGGTCCACCGCGGCCCAGAATCCGGCGTCGGCGGGGTCGGCGGCAGCGGCGGGTGCCAGGGGTTCGAGCCAGAACCGCCTGCGCTGGAACGGATAGGTGGGCAGTTCGCGGCGGCGGGCGCCGGAGTTGGCGAAGACGACCTGCCAGTCCAGTTCCAGGCCGCCGACATAGGCTTCGGCCAGCGAGGTGAGGCAGCGGGTGAGGCCGCCTTCCTCACGGCGCAGTGAGCCGACCACGATGGCCTCGCCGCCCGCGGCGTCCACGGTGTCCTGCACGCCCACGGTGAGCACCGGGTGCGGGCTCATCTCGATGAAGAACCGGTAGCCCTGCTCGACCAGGCCGCGCACGGTGTCCTCGAACCGCACGGTCTGCCGCAGGTTGGTGTACCAGTACTCGGCATCCAGCGCGGCGGTGTCGAGCAGCTCGCCGGTGACCGTGGAGTGGAACGGGATCTCGGCGGACCGCGGCTGGATCGGGGCCAGCACCTGGTGGATGTCGTCCCGGATCTCTTCCACGTAGGCGGAGTGCGAGGCGTAGTCGACCGGGATCTTGCGGGCCCGGATGCCCTCGGTCTCGCATTCGGCGAGGAGTTCGTCCAGCGCGCCGGGCTCACCGGCGACCACCACGGAGGCGGGTCCGTTGACCGCGGCGACCGAGATCCGGCCGTCCCAGCAGGCAATGCGGGTTTCGACCTCGGTGCGCGGCAGCGGCAGGGACATCATGCCGCCCTTACCGGCCAGCGCCCGGATCGCCTTGCTGCGCAACGCCACCACCCGGGCGGCGTCCTGAAGGGACAGTGCGCCGGAGACGGCAGCGGCGGCGATCTCGCCCTGGGAGTGGCCGACCACGGCGGAGGGGTTGACGCCGAAGGAGCCCCACACCGCGGCGAGGGAGACCATCATCGCCCACAGTGCGGGCTGCACCACGTCGACCCGATCGAGGGTGGGTACGCCGTCCTTGCCGCGCAACACCTCCAGCAGGGACCAGTCGGTGAACTCGGCCAGCGCGTCGGCGCATTCGGTCATCCGGGCGGCGAACACCGGCGAGGAATCGAGCAGTTCCAGGGCCATCCCTGCCCACTGCGAGCCCTGGCCGGGGAAGACGAAGGCGACCTTGTCGCTAGGACGGGCGTTGCCCTGCACCAGGTTTGCTGCACTACCCCCCTCAGCTAAGGCTTCCAGTGCGGCGCTGAAGCCGTCCCGTTCGGCCGCGATGACCACGGCGCGGTGCTCGAAGGCACCTCGGCCGGTGGCCAGCGAGTAGGCGGTATCGAGCACCGAGAGGTCCGACTCACTGTCCACAGTGGACTTGAGTCGGTGCGCGGTCTCGCGCAGCGCCTCGGGGGTGCGCGCGGACAGCAGCCAGGGCAGCACCTGCGGATCCGCTGAGTGCTCAACGGGTTCGAGTTCCGGGGCGGCTTCGATCACGGCGTGCGCGTTGGTGCCGGAGACGCCGAAGCTGGACACCGCGGACCGGCGCGGCCGTCCGGTCTCCGGCCACGGCTGGGCCTCGGTGAGCAGTGACACCGCGCCGGCGGACCAGTCGATCTGCGGTGAGGGCTCGTCGACATGGAGGGTTTTGGGCAGCAGGCCATGCCGCATGGCCATGACCATCTTGATGATGCCGCCGGCGCCTGCCGCGGCCTGGGTGTGCCCGATGTTGGACTTGAGCGAGCCCAGCCACAGCGGCAGTTCGTCGTTGTGCTCCTGGCCGTAGGTGGCCAGCAGAGCTTGTGCCTCAATGGGATCGCCGAGTTTGGTGCCGGTGCCGTGTGCCTCGACCGCGTCCACGTCGGCGGCGGTGAGTCCGGCGTCGGCCAGTGCCTGGCGGATCACCCGTTGCTGGGAGGGACCGTTGGGGGCGGTCAGTCCGCTGCTCGCGCCGTCCTGGTTGACCGCGGTACCGCGCACCACGGCCAGGATCGGGTGGCCGTTGCGCTGGGCGTCGGAGAGCTTCTCCAGGAGGATCATGCCCGCGCCCTCGGACCAGGACGTGCCGTCCGCGGCGGCGGCGAAGGACTTGCACCGGCCGTCGGGGGCCAGGCCGCGCTGCCGGGAGAACTCCACGAACGCGGCCGGGGTGGCCATCACCGCGACGCCACCTGCTAGGGCGAGGCTGGTCTCGCCCTTGCGCAGCGAGCGGACCGCGAGGTGCAGTGCGACCAGCGAGGAGGAGCAGGCGGTGTCGATGGTGACCGAAGGCCCTTCCAGGCCAAGGGTGTAGGAGACCCGGCCGGAGACCACGCTGCCGGAGCTGCCGGTGGCGAGGTAGCCCTCCACGCCCGGCGGGACCTCGTGCATGCGGGGCGCGTAGTCGTGGTACATCAGGCCCGCGTACACGCCGGTTTTGCTGCCACGCAAGGATTCCGGGTTGATCCCGGCCCGCTCGAACGCCTCCCAGGAGGTCTCCAGCAGCAGCCGCTGCTGCGGGTCCATGGCCAGGGCTTCCCGCGGGGAGATGCCGAAGAAGTCCGGGTCGAACTCGTCGGCTTCATGCAGGAACCCGCTTTCGCGCACATACGCGGTGCCGGAGCGGTCCGGATCGGGGTCGTACAACGAATCCAGGTCCCAGCCGCGGTTGACGGGGAACGGCGAGATGCCGTCCCCGCCCGCCGCGACCAGGTCCCAGAGTTGCTCGGGGCTGGTGACCCCGCCGGGGAACCGGCAGGCCATGCCGATGATCGCGATCGGCTCCTGGTCACTGGATTCCAGCTCGGCCACCCGGCGCCGCGCGTCGCGCAGGTCCACGGTGGCCCGCCGGAGGTAGTCCAGGAGCTTCTGCTCGTTTTCGTTCGACACTGCCCTCAGCCCCCAAAGCCGATACGGGTTGTTGTTGCGTTACAGCAGACCGAGTTCGCGGTCGAGCACATCAAAAAGCTCGTCCGCGGTCGCGGTCTCCAGCGCGTTGTCCGCGTGCTGGTCGACACCGGGTGTCTCGTTCCATTTCGCCAGCACCGCCTGCAACCGGGCGGTGGCCTTGATCCGGGTGGCCTCGTCGGCCGGCAGCGCCTCCAGGGCGGCGGCCAGCCGGTCGAGTTCGGCGAGCACCGGCGCTGGTGCTCCCTCGGTGACTCCCCCGCTCACGGGGGCCAGCTCCTCGTCCAGGTGCTGGGCGAGGGCCTTCGGCGACGGATAGTCGAAGATCAGCGTGGCCGGCAGGCGCAGCCCGGAGGCGGCGTTGAGCCGGTTGCGCAGTTCGACCGCGGTCAGCGAGTCGAAGCCGAGTTCGAGGAATCCCCGGGTGGCGTCGACGGCGTCGGCGGCGCTGTGTCCCAGCACGGCCGCCGTGTGGGTGCGCACCAGGTCCAGCAGCACCCGGCCGCGTTCGACGGCCGAGGCTGTGGCCAGCCGGTCCCGCAACGACGGTCCCGTGGTCGCCGTTGCGGATACGGCTTCCAGGGTCCGCCGGACCGGGGTCCGGACCAGACCGCGCAGCAGGGCCGGCGCCGCGCCCTGGAACACCGTGGTGTCCCAGCGCATCGGCACGACCGTTGCTGCCTCAACGGTGCGGGCCGCGTCGAAGAGTTGCAACCCCAGTTCCGAAGTCAGGGGGGTCACCCCTGTCCGGGCCATCCGCTGCTTGTCCGCCTCGGCGAGCCCGGCGGCCATGCCTCCCCCGGCCCACGGTCCCCAGGCCAGCGACACCCCGGGCTTGCCCTGGTCGCGGCGCTGCTGGGCGAGGGCGTCCAGGTAGGCATTCGCCGCGGCGTAGCTGCCCTGACCGGCCTGGCCGAGGGTGGCCGAGGCGGAGGAGAACAACACCAGGTCGACCTCGGGTCCGGTCAGTTCGGCCAGGTGCCGGGCCGCGTCCACCTTGGGTCGCAGCACCGCGTCCACCCTGGCCGGGGTGAGCGCGGTGAGCACACCGTCGTCGAGCACCCCGGCGGTGTGGATCACCGCGGTGAGTGGGTGTGCGGTGATCAACCCGGCCACTGCGTCACGGTCGGCGACGTCGCAGGCGCTCACCGTGACGTTGGCGCCCAAGGTGATCAGCTCGTCCCGCAGTTCGGCCGCGCCCGGCGCGTCCAGGCCGCGTCGGCTGGCGAGGACCAGGTTGCGGACGCCGTGTGCGGTGACCACGTGCCGGGCCAGCAGCGAGCCGAGGCTGCCACTGGCACCGGTGATCAGCACGGACCGCGCCGGATCCCACTGCGGCGCAACACCGCCAGCCAGGGCCTTGGCCAGGCGGGCGGCGTAGAGCTTGCCGTCCTGGATCCGTAGCCACGGCTCGTCGGCGTACAGCTCGGCCGAGCCGTCGGTCTCGATGACCTGGAATCGCCCGGGGTTCTCCGATTCGGCCGAACGGACGAGTCCGGCCGCGGCCGCACCCGCCAGGTCGCCGATGCGGGTCACCAGGACCAGGCGCTGCTCCTCGGACCGTTCGGCGAGCCAATTCTGCAGCAGGGCGAGCACTTCGTGCACGACCGGGCCGGTTTCGCCTTCAGGGCAGGGAACCAGCGTGACCGAGTTGCCAGGGGCGGTGGCCGGCACCGGGGTCCAGTCGAGCCGGAACAGGTCCTTCTGGGTGCGTCCGGCGGCCTGGATCTGCTCGGCCGCAACGGGTCGCAGGGTGAGCGAGTCGACCGTGACCACCGGGTTGCCCGCGGTGTCGGTGGCCTCGATGGTCACCGTCTCCCGGCCCGCCGGGGTCACCTTGACCCGCAGCGCCGAGGCCCCAGCCCCGTGCAGGGTCACGCCTTCCCAGGCGAAGGGCAGCCAGCCGCCTTCGGGCAGCACACCCAGGCCGAGGCTGTGCAGGGCCGCGTCCAGCAGTGCCGGGTGCAGGCCGAAGCCGGTGACCGGGCTGGGCAGGGCGACCTCGGCGTACACGGTGTCGCCGTCCCGCCAGGCCGCGTGCAGCCCCTGGAACATCGGCCCGTAGTCCAGGCCGCGTTCGCTCATGCCCGGGTACAACTCGTCCACCGCAACGGATTCCCCGGCAGGCGGCCAGGTCAGCGACGGGGCGGGCGTGGTTCCGGTGCCGAGCAGACCACCGGCGTGCCGGACCCAGTCGGCGCCGTCCTCGTCCAGGCGGGAGTGCACGACCAGCGTGCGCTGCCCGGACTCATCGGCCGCGCCGACGGTGAGTTGCACCCGCACGCCGCCCTGTTCGGGCAATACCAGTGGGGCTTCCAGGGTCAGGTCGAGCAGGCGGTCGCAGCCGACCTGGTCGCCCGCGGCGATGGCCAGTTCGACGAACGCGGTGCCTGGCACCACAACGGATCCGTGCACCACGTGGTCGGCCAGCCAGGGCTGGGCCCGGCGGGAGAGCCGTCCGGTGAGCAGCAGGCCGCCGGAGTCCGGCAGCGCGATCGCGGCGCCGAGCAGCGGGTGGTCCACATCGGACAGTCCGGCCGCGCTGACGTCGGCGGTGGCCGCGGCGGCCAGCCAGTACCGGTTGCGCTGGAACGGGTAGCTGGGCAGGTCGACGTGTGCGCCGCCTTGCCCGTCGAACACCGCGGCCCAGTCCGGGGCGTTTCCGTGCACGTGCGCGGTGGCCAGTGCGGTGTGCGCGGCGGCCAGTTCGCCGCGGTCCTTGCGCAGCACTGGGACCAGCACGGGTTCGGCCTCGGCCAGGCAGTCCTGGCCCATCGCGGAGAGCACCCCGTCCGGGCCGAGTTCGACGAACACGCCGACCCCGGCCGCGGCCAGTGCGCGCATGCCGTCCAGGAAGCGCACCGCGTCCCGCACGTGCCGCACCCAGTATTCGGGTGTGGTCAGTTCGGGTCCGGCGAGCGCGCCGGTCACGGTGGAGACGATCGGGATGACCGGCTCGTGGTAGGTCAGTTCTTCCGCGATGGCCTGGAATTCGGCCAGCATCGGGGCCATCCGCGGTGAGTGGAAGGCGTGGCTGACGGTGAGCCTGCGGGTCTTGCGACCCTGGGCGGCCAGCAGGTCGGCGACATCGGCCACCGCGTCCTCGTCCCCGGAGACGACCACCGCGGCCGGTCCGTTGATCGCCGCGATGCCGACCAGGTCTTCCCGACCGGCCAGCAGTGGCAGCACTTCCTCCGCACCGGCCTGCACGGCGACCATCGCGCCACCGGCGGGCAGTTCCTGCATCAACCGGCCGCGCGCGGCGACCAGTGTGGCGGCGTCGGCGAGGTCGAGGACCCCGGCGACGTGCGCGGCGGCGAGTTCGCCGATGGAGTGCCCGGCCAGGAAGTCCGGGTGCAGGCCCCAGGACTCGACCAGGCGGAACAGCGCGACTTCCAGGGCGAACAGCACCGGCTGGGTGTAGCCGGTCTCGTTGATCAGCTCGCCGCCGTCGAAGGCGATCCGCTGCACCGGCTGGTCCAGGTGCTGGTCCAGCTCGGCGGCCACCGCGTCAAAGGCGGCGGCGAAGACCGGGAACTCCCGGTACAGCTCGAAGCCGGCGCCGACCCGCTGCGCGCCCTGTCCGCTGAACAGGAAGGCCAGCTTGTCGTTGCGCGCGCTGCCGGTGACCAGCTCGGCGGCCAGGTCACCGCGGGCCAGTGCGCGCAGGCCGTCCAGCTGGGTGTCCCGGTCGCCGAGCACGGCAGCCCGGTGCTCGAACACGCCCCGGCTGGTCGCCAGGGCCGCGCCGAGGTCGGCCGAGCTGACGCCGTTGTCCACAAAGGACAGCAGCTGGGCGGCCGAGTCGGCCAGTGCCTGCGGGGTGCGGGCGGAGAGCAGCCAGGGCAGCTCACCCTCGGTGGCTGGCACCGGTTCGGTGGCCGGGGCCTGCTCGATGATGGTGTGCGCGTTGGTGCCGCTCACCCCGAAGCTGGACACGGCCGCGCGGCGGATGCCTTCCGGCCACGGCTGGGCCTCGGTGAGCAGCGAGACCGCACCGGCGGACCAGTCCACGTGCGGTGAGGGCTCGTCCACGTGCAGCGTGCGCGGCAGGATCCCGTTACGCATGGCCATGACCATCTTGATGATCCCGGCGACACCGGCGGCGGCCTGGGTGTGTCCGATGTTGGACTTGAGCGAGCCCAGCCACAGCGGGGTTTCCCGGTCCTGTCCGTAGGTGGCGAGGACGGCCTGGGCTTCGATCGGGTCGCCGAGCCGGGTGCCGGTGCCGTGCGCCTCCACCACGTCGATGTCCGAAGTGGACAGTCCGGCGTTGGCAAGGGCCTGGCGGATCACCCGCTGCTGGGACGGGCCGTTCGGGGCGGTGAGGCCGTTGGACGCGCCGTCCTGGTTGATCGCGCTGCCCTTGACCACGGCCAGGATCGGGTGCCCGTTGCGCTGGGCGTCGGAGAGCCGCTCGACGAGCAGCATGCCCACGCCCTCGGACCAGCCGGTGCCGTCGGCGGCCGCGGCGAACGGTTTGCACCGCCCGTCCTCGGCGAGTCCGCGCTGGCGGGAGAATTCGACGAACGCGGCCGGGCTGGACATCACCGTGACGCCACCGGCCAACGCGAGGGTGCACTCGCCCTGTCGCAGGGACTGCGCGGCCAGGTGCAGGGCGACCAGCGAGGAGGAGCAGGCGGTGTCCACGGTGACCGCGGGGCCTTCCAGGCCGAGCACGTAGGAGACCCGGCCGGAGGCGACCGCGGTGGCGCTGCCGGTGAGGAAGTAGCCCTCGGCGCCGGTGCCCGCGTTCACCAGGTCCGCGCCGTAGCCCTGTGCGGACACGCCGACGAACACGCCGGTCTGGCCACCACGCAGCGAACCCGGGTCGATGCCCGCCCGCTCCACCGCGGTCCAGGAGGCCTCTAGGAGCAGGCGCTGCTGCGGGTCCATCGCGGTGGCCTCGCGCGGGGAGATGCCGAAGAAGGCCGCGTCGAACTCGGTGGCGTCGGTGACGAACCCACCCGAGTCGGTGGCGGAGAGTCCCGGCCGTCCGGCGGTGCCGAGCAGCTGGTCCAGGTCCCAGCCGCGGTCCTCGGGGAACGTGGTGATCGCGTCCACGCCCCCGTCGACCAGCTGCCACAGGGCTTCCGGCGAGTCGACGCCGCCGGGGAAGCGGCAGGCCATGCCGACAATCGCGATCGGCTCGTCGTCCACAGTGGACATCGCGGTCGGCCGGTCCTCGACTGGCGAGTCACCGGTGAGTTCCGCGTCGAGCTGACGGGCCAGTGCGGCCGGGTTGGGGTGGTCGAAGACCAGCGTGGTGGGCAGGGTGAGGCCGGTGGCGGTGGCCAAGCGGTTGCGCAGTTCGACCGCGGTCAGCGAGTCGAAACCCAGTTCCCGGAAGGCGAGTCCGGGTTCGATGGCCTCGGTGGTGGCGTGGCCGAGCACCGCGGCGACCTCGGTGCGCACTAGGTCCAGCAAGGCGCGTTCGCGTTCGGCGGCGGTGCGTCCAGCGAACCGGTCCACCGGCGCCTCGGCAACCACCTTTTCGGCCGCCAGCAACAGTTTGACCTCGGGGATCTCACTGATCAGCGGGCGCTCCCGCATCGCGGTGAAGCCGGGTGCGAACCGGGCCCAGTCCACCTCGGCCACGGTCACCGTGACGTCGTCGGCGTCCAATGCCTGCTGCAACGCCGAGATCGCCAGCTCGGGCGCCATCGCGGGCAGGCCTAGCCGTCGCAGCTGTTCGGCCGCGGAGCCGTCGGCGACCATGCCGCCGCCGTCCCACGGACCCCAGGCCACCGCGGTGCCGGTCTTGCCCTGGGCACGGCGGCGCTGCACCAGCGCGTCCAGGTAGGCGTTCGCCGCGGCGTAACCGCCCTGGTGGCCGCTGCCCCAGGTGCCCGCGATCGAGGAGAACAGCACGAACGCGTCCAGGTCGCCGGTCAGCTCGTCCAGGTTGCGGGCGCCGTCGACCTTGGCGCGCAACACGTTCGCGATGGCGGCCGGGGTGGTGTCCATGAGTGCGGCGAATTCCACCGCGCCCGCGGTGTGCAGCACGGCGTTGACCGGGTGTTGTGCCAGCAGTGCGGCCAGGGCGTCCCGGTCCGCGACATCGCAGGCGGCCAGGGTGACCCTGGCGCCCAGTGCGATCAGCTCGTCGCGGAGTTCGGTGGCCCCAGGTGCTTCCGCGCCGCGGCGGCTGGTGAGCACGAGGTGTTCGGCCCCGTTGCCTGCCAGCCAGCGGGCGACCCGTGCGCCGAGTCCGCCGGTGCCACCGGTGATCAGCACGGTCCCGGTCGGCTTCCAGGTGCGGGCGCTGACGGCGGGGGCGCGGTCCAGGCGGCGCACGTGCACCCCGGAGGAGCGCACCGCCACCTGGTCCTCGGCGCCCGCGGCCAGCACCCCGGCGATCCGGGCGAAGGCCCGGTCGTCGAGTCGTTCCGGCAGGTCCAGCAGCCCGCCCCAGCGCTGGGACAGTTCCAGTCCGGCCACCCGGCCCAGGCCCCAGACGAGGGCCTGCTCGGGTGCGCGCACCGGGTCGGCCTTGGCCACCGACACCGCGCCGCGGGTCAGCAGCCAGAGTGGTGCGCCGATCCCGGCGTCGCCGAGTGCCTGCACCAGGGTGAGCGTGCCCGCCAGGTCCAGCACGGCCAGCACACCGTCTACTTCGGACATTTGAGCGGCCAGTCCGGCCCGGTCGACACCGGGTTCCAGCACCAGCTGCCGGATCTCCGCGCCCTGCCGGGTCATTCCCTCGGCGAGTTCGGTTTCCGGGGACGCGCTGACCACCAGCCAGTTCCCGGACAGTGTGCCGGTGAACCCGGTGCGCGAGCGCCAGTTCACCCGGTACCGCCAGCTGTCCACAGCGGACTCGGTCTGACGGCGTTTGCGCCAGGCGGCCAGTGCGGGCAGCACTTCGCGCAGCGGGGCGGCGTCCACATCCAGGACCGAGGCCAGTTCGGTCAGCTCGGCCTTGTCCACGGCGGCCCAGAACTCGGCCTCCACCTGGTCGGCCTCGGCGATCTCGGTCCGGCCCGCTTCCAGCCAGAACCGCTCGCGCTGGAATGCGTAGGTGGGCAGCTCGATCCGCCGCGCCCCGGACCCGGCGAAGTACCCGGTCCAGTCCACCGCGACACCGCGCACGTGCAGCTCGGCCAGTGCGCCGACCGCGGCCAGCGACTCCGGCCGGTCACCGCGGAGCGCGGGCACAAAAGCCGCCTCCGCCAGGCAGTCCTGGCCCATCCCGGACAGCACCCCGCCCGGTCCCAGCTCGACGAAGGTGCGCACCCCCTGCTCGCCGAGTGCCCGCACGCCGTCGGCGAAGCGGACCGCTTCGCGGACGTGCCGCACCCAGTAGTCCGCGGTGCCCAGTTCCGCGCCGGCGATCGCGCCGGTCACGTTGGACACCACCGGGATCTCCGCCGCACCAAAGGACATGCCCTCGGCGACGGTCCGGAACTCGGCCAGCATCGGCTCCATCAGCACCGAGTGGAAGGCGTGGCTCACGGTCAGCCGCTTGCTCTTGCGCTCGCCGAGCCGCGCGATCACCGCGGTTACCGCAGCCTCGGCGCCGGAGACCACCACGGAGGTCGGCCCGTTGATCGCAGCGATGTCCACGGCAAGGCCGTCCAGCAGCGGCCGGACCTCGTCCTCGGTGGCCTGCACCGCCAGCATCGCGCCACCGGTGGGCAGTGCCTGCATCAACCGGCCCCGGGCAGCCACCAGCTTGGCGGCGTCGGTCAGCGACAGCACCCCGGCGACGTGTGCGGCCGCGAGTTCGCCGATCGAGTGCCCGGCCACGAAGTCCGGTCGCACGCCCCAGCTCTCGAACAGCCGGAACAACGCGACTTCGATCGCGAACAGCGCGGGCTGGGTGAACTCGGTCTGGTGTAGTTCGGCGGAATCCAGGATCTCGCCGATCGGCCGGGCCAGGTGCTTGTCCAGTTCGGCGCAGGCCGTGGCGAAGGCAGCCGCGAACACCGGGAACGCGTCGGCCAGTTCCCGGCCCATGTCCAGTCGCTGGGAACCCTGTCCGGAGAACAGGAAGGCGGTCTTGCCCGCGACCGGCGAGCCGAGCACGACGCCCGCGGCGGAGCGGCCTTCGGCGAGGGCGGCCAGTGCGGCGGCCGGGTCCTCGGCGACAAGCACGGCGCGGCGGTTGTGCGTGGCACGGCTGGTGAGCAGCGAGTAGGCCAGGTCCAGCTGGTTCGCGTTGGCGAGGGGCTGGAGAGCGGCGGCCTGGGCGCGCAGCGCGGCTTCGCCGCGTGCGGACAGGGCCAGCGGGAGCAGGGCCGGGGCGACCGGCTTGCTCGGTGCAGGAGTGGTGTCCGGGGCCTGTTCCAGGATGGTGTGCGCGTTGGTGCCGCTGATGCCGAAGGCCGACACCGCGGCCCGCCGGGCCCGCCCGGTCTCCGGCCAGTCGACCTGCTCGCTCAGCACCGACACGGCACCGGCGGACCAGTCCACGTGCGGCGAGGGCTCGTCCACGTGCAGGGTCTTGGGTGCGATCCCGTGCTGCAGGGCCAGCACCATCTTGATCAGTCCGGCCACGCCTGCTGCCGCCTGGGTGTGGCCGATGTTGGACTTCACCGAGCCGAGCAGCAGCGGGTGGGTCCGCTCCTGGCCGTAGGTGGCCAGCAGGGCCTGGGCTTCGATGGGGTCGCCGAGTTTGGTGCCGGTGCCGTGCGCCTCCACCACGTCAACGTCCGAAGTGGACAGTCCGGCGTCGGCCAGCGCGGCCCGGATGACCCGCTGCTGGGCCGGTCCATTGGGCGCGGTGAGCCCGTTGGAGGCGCCGTCCTGGTTGACCGCGCTGCCGCGGATGACCGCGAGCACCGGGTGTCCGTTGCGTTGCGCGTCGGAGAGCCGCTCGACCAGGAGCATGCCGACGCCCTCGCCCCAGCCGGTGCCGTCCGCGGCGGCCGCGAACGCCTTGCACCGGCCGTCGGGGGCGAGTCCGCGCTGGCGGGAGAACTCGACGAAGACGCCAGGGGTGGACATCACCGTGACGCCACCGGCCAGGGCCATGCCGACGTCACCGCGGCGCAGCGCCTGCACGGCCCAGTGCAGGGCGACCAGGGAGGCCGAGCAGGCGGTGTCGACGGTGACCGCCGGGCCTTCCAGGCCGAAGGTGTAGGAGATGCGGCCGGAGATCACGCTGGCCGCGTTGCCGGTGCCGAGGTAGCCCTCGACACCTTCGGGCGCGGTGCTGAGCAGTCCGGCGTAGTCCTGGCCGTTGGTGCCGACGAACACGCCCGCCTTGCTGCCGCGCACGGTGGCCGGGTCGATGCCCGCCCGCTCGAAGGCTTCCCAGGAGGTTTCCAGCAGCAGCCGCTGCTGCGGGTCCATGGCCAGGGCCTCGCGCGGGGAGATGCCGAAGAAGGCGGCGTCGAAATCTGTTGCGGTGTCGAGGAATCCGCCTTCGCGGGCGTAGCTCTTGCCGGGGCGGTCGGGGTCGGGGTCGTACAGGTCCGGGTCCCAGCCGCGGTCGCCGGGCAGGCCGGTGAGCACGTCGGCGCCTTCGGTGAGCAGCCGCCAGTAGTCCTCGGGGCTCATCACCCCGCCGGGGAACCGGCAGGACATGCCGACGATCGCGATCGGTTCATCGTCCACAGTGGACTTGACAACCTCGGCGGCTTCGGTGACCGCGCCGAGCAGTTCTTCGAGGAGGAAGTCGGTGAGGGCCAGCGGGGTCGGGTAGTCGAAGACCAGGGTGGTGGGCAGGCTCAGCCCGGTGGCGGTGGCCAGGCGGTTGCGCAGTTCGACCGCGGTCAGCGAGTCGAAGCCGGCCTCGCGGAAGGCCCGTTCCGGGTCGACCGCCTCAGCCCCGGCATGCCCGAGCACGGCAGCCACGCTGGTGCGGATCTGGTCCAGCAGGACGGAATGCCGTTGCGCGGCCGGGGTCTTGCCGAGCTTGGCGGCCAGCGCGGATTCGGGCTGGGCCGCGGCCGGGGCAGAGACTGCCTTGCGCCGGTGCAGTTCGGGGATGTCGCTGATCAGACGACTGGGCCGGACCGCGGTGAAGGCGGGGGCGAACAGCTCCCAGTCCAGGTCGGCGACGGCGATCACGGTGTCGTCGCGGTCCAGGGCCCCTTGCAGGGCCTGCATCGCGGTGTCCGCGGCCATCGGCGGCAGTCCGGCGCGGCGCAGGCGGTCGCCCACCGCGGCATCGGCCATGCCGCCGTCGGCCCACGGGCCCCAGCCAATGGAGGTGGCGGGCAGGCCCTGGGCGCGGCGGTGCTGGGCGAGGGCGTCCAGGTAGGCGTTGGCGGCGGCGTAGTTGGCCTGACCCGCGGTGCCGATCTGGCCGGTGATCGAGGAGAACAGCACGAACGCGTCCAGCTCGCCGGTCAGCTCGTGCAGGTTGCGCGCGGCCGCGACCTTGGGGCGCAGTACGGTGTCCAGGCGTTCCGGGGTGAGGCTGGACAGCAGGCCGTCGTCGAGCACTCCGGCGGTGTGGATCACCGCGTTGACCGGGTGCGCGGCCAGCAGTTCGGCCACCGCGTCCCGGTCGGCGGCGTCGCAGGCGGCGATGGTGACGGTGACGCCGAGCGCCTCCAGGTCGGCGGCCAGTTCGGTCGCGCCGGGGGCGTCGAGGCCGCGGCGGCTGGTGAGCAGCAGGTGCTCGGCGCCGTGGTGCGCCAGCCACCTGGCCACCCTGGCGCCGAGCGCGCCGGTGCCGCCGGTGACCAGCACGGTGCCGCGCGGGCGCCAGGACCGCTGCGGGGCAACGGAACCGTCGTGCGCGAGTCGCCGCAGGTAGGTGCCGGAAGGGCGTAGCGCGAGTTGATCCTCGGCGCCGGTGAGGGCATCGGCCAGGCGGGACAGCGAGCGCTCGTCCAGCTCGGCGGGCAGGTCGATCAGGCCGCCCCAGCGTTCGGGGTGTTCCAGTGCGGCAACCAGTCCGAGGCCCCAGACCTGGGCCTGGTCCGGGTTGGGCAGGTCCTCGCCGTTGACCGCGACCGCGCCCTGGGTCAGGCACCACAGCGGGGCCGGGCAGCGCGCGTCACCGAGGCCGCGCACCAGGGTGCGGGCTTCGTGCACGTCACCGAGGGCGAGCACCCCGGCCAGGTCGAGCACGCCGGCGACGTTGATCGCACCGGCCGCGTCGGCGATCTCCCGCACCTCCGCGCCCGCCTTGGTCAGCGCTTCGACCAGCTCCGGCTGGGCCGCGCCGACCAGCAGCCAGGTGCCGGTCAGCTTGGTGTCCACAGTGGACGCGGGCTTCCAGTTGATCCGGTACCGCCAGCCGTCGGCGTGCGAGCGGACCTGGTTGCGCGGGGTCAGTTCCAGCCAGAACCGCTCGCGCTGGAAGGCGTAGGTGGGCAGGTCGAGGCGCTGCCCGCCCCCGAACAGCGCGGTCCAGTCGACCTTGACGCCACGGGTGAACAACCGGCCCAGCGCGGTGATCGCGGCCGCCGCCTCCGGGCGGTCCTTGCGCAGCGCGGACAGGAAGGTCGCGGCGGGCGCGGAGTCCTGGCCCATCCCGGACAGCACGCCGTCCGGGCCCAGTTCCAGGAAGGTGTTCACCCCGGCCTCGGCCAGCGCCCGGACGCCGTCGGCGAAACGCACCGCGCCGCGGACGTGCTTGACCCAGTACTCGGCGCTGCCCAGCTCCTCGCCCGCGACCGCGCCGGTCACGTTGGACACCACCGGGATCCGCGCGGGCGCGTAACGCACGCTCTCCGCGACGGTCCGGAACTCGGCGAGCATGCCGTCCATGTGCGGGGAGTGGAAGGCGTGACTGACGGCGAGCCTGCGGGTCTTGCGGCCCTGCGCGGCCAGTAGGTTGGCAACCTCGGTCGCGGCGGTCTCGTCGCCCGCGATCACGGTGGCGTTCGGCCCGTTCAGCGCGGCAATGCTCAGCTCGGCCTCCCGCCCGACGAGCTGCTGCCGCACCTCGTCCTCGGTGGCCTGCACCGCGATCATCGCGCCACCGCCGGGCAGCGCCTGCAT
Source organism: Crossiella sp. CA198 (assembly GCF_052078295.1). NCBI lineage: Bacteria > Bacillati > Actinomycetota > Actinomycetes > Pseudonocardiales > Pseudonocardiaceae > Crossiella > Crossiella sp. CA198. Next base: position 52,022 of record NZ_JBQJIM010000021.1, on the reverse strand, counting down.
CAACCGGCCCCGGGCGACCACCAGCTTGGCGGCGTCGGCCAGGGTCAGCACCCTGGCGACGTGCGCGGCGGCCAGCTCGCCAATGGAGTGCCCGGCCACGAAGTCCGGTCGCACACCCCAGGACTCGTAGAGCCGGAACAACGCCACCTCGATGGCGAACAGCGCGGGCTGGGTGAACTCGGTCTGGTGCAGTTCCTCGGCATCCAGGACCGCACGCAGCGGCCGGGCCAGGTGCTGATCCAGTTCGGCGGCCACCGCGTCGAAGGCGGCGGCGAAGGCCGGGAAGGTCTCGGCCAGTTCGCGGCCCATGGCCAGGCGCTGGGAACCCTGGCCGGTGAACAGGATGGCGAGTTTGCCGGGGGTGACCGCGCCGGTGTGCACGCCGGGTGCGTCCAGGCCCTCGGCAAAGGCGGCGAGCGCGTCGCGGGCCTCGGTCAGGCCACTGGCGGCGAGCACCGCGCGGTGCTCGAACCCGGCCCGGTTGGCTAGGGAGAACCCGAGGTCGAGCAGGGTGGCCGGGTTTCCGTCCACAAAGGACACCAGCTGGGCGGCCTGGGCACGCAGGGCCTCGGGGGTCTTGGCGGACAGCGCCAGCGGCACGGTGTCCAGGGTGTGCGCCGGGGTGGCGGCCTCGGTCTCGACCGGCGGGGCCGCCTCGATGATGGTGTGCGCGTTGGTGCCGCTGATGCCGAAGGAGGACACGCCCGCGCGGTGCGGGCCATCGGTCTGCGGCCAGGGCTGGGCCTCGGTGAGCAGGGCGACCGAGCCCGCGGACCAGTCCACGTGCGGGGAGGGCTCGTCGACGTGCAGGGTCTTGGGCAGCAGGCCGTGCCGCATGGCCATGACCATCTTGATCACGCCGCCGACACCCGCCGCGGCCTGGGTGTGGCCGACGTTGGACTTGAACGAGCCCAGCAGCAACGGGTTCGGCCGGTCCTGCCCGTAGGTGGCCAGCAGGGCCTGGGCCTCGATCGGGTCGCCGAGCTTGGTGCCGGTGCCGTGCGCCTCGACGGCGTCCACTTCGGACGGTGCCAGCTGGGCGTCCGCGAGGGCGTCCCGGATCACGGCTTCCTGGGCCAGGCCGTTGGGGGCGGTGAGGCCGTTGGAGGCGCCGTCCTGGTTGACCGCGGTGCCGCGCACCACGGCCAGGATCGGGTGCCCGTTGCGCTGCGCGTCGGAAAGGCGTTCCAGCAACAGCATGCCCGCGCCCTCGGACCACGAGGTGCCGTCGGCCCCGGCCGCGAAGGACTTGCAGCGGCCGTCGGGGGCCAGGCCGCGCTGGCGGGAGAACTCGACGAAGGAGTTGGGCGTGGACATGACCGCCGCGCCACCGGCCAGTGCCAGGGTGCACTCGCCCTTGCGCAGTGACTGCACGGCCAGGTGCAGCGCGACCAGCGAAGAGGAACACGCGGTGTCCACGGTGACCGCGGGACCTTCGAGGCCGAAGGTGTAGGCGACCCGGCCAGAGACCACGCTGCCCAGGTTGCCGGTCAGCAGGTAGCCCGCGACCTCGGCCGGCGCGTCCTCGGGGCGGTTGGCGTAGTCGTGGTACATCAGGCCCGCGTACACGCCGGTCTTGCTGCCGCGCAACGAATCCGGGTCGATGCCCGCGCGTTCGATGGCCTCCCAGGAGGTCTCCAGCAGCAGGCGCTGCTGCGGGTCCATCGCCAGGGCCTCACGCGGGGAGATGCCGAAGAAGCCGGGGTCGAACTCGGGTGCGCTGTGCAGGAACCCGCTTTCGCGCACGTACACGCTGTCCGGACGTTCGCCGGTGGGATCGTAGAGCGCGTCCAGGTCCCAGCCGCGGTCGTCCGGGAACGGCGAGATGCCGTCCCGGCCACCGGCCACCATGTCCCACAGCTGTTCCGGGGTGGCGACGCCGCCGGGGAAGCGGCAGCTCATCGCCACGATCGCGATCGGCTCGTGCTCTTGCGCCTCGATCTCCTGCAGCCGGGCCTTGGTGCGGTGCAGGTCGGCGGTGACGCGCTTGAGGTAGTCGACGAGCTTCTGCTCGGTGGACTCAGGCCCGCGAGGATCAGACACTGCCGAACTCCTTGTCGATGAAGGCGAAGATCTCGTCGGCGGTGGCGACCGCGTCAAGTTCCTGGGCGAACTCGGTTTCCGGCAGGTCGAGTTCGGGTTCCTCGACCGGAGCGGCCGGGGCGGGGGCGAGCCGGTCGAGCAGGTGCTCGGCCAGCTTCGCCGGGGTGGCGTAGTTGAAGAGCAGGGTGGGCGGCAGCCGCAGCCCGGTGGCGGTGTTGAGCCGGTTGCGCAGCTCCACCGAGGTCAGCGAGTCGAAACCCAGTTCCTTGAAGGAGGATTCGGCCTCGACCGAGCCGTCGCCGCTGTGCCCGAGCACCCCGGCCGCGTTGACCCGCACCACGTCCAGCACGAGCTGTGCGCGCCGCTCCTCGGGGGTCGCGGTGAGTCGGTCCACAAAGGACTCTTCGGTGGCCTTGGCCGCCGCGGTCCGCCGGGTGCGTTTGGGCGTTATCAGTCCACGCAGCAACGCCGGGACTGTTCCTTGGCGCACCACACTGGTGTCCAGCTTGAGCGGCACCGGCGCGGCCTCGGACTGGCCCAGTGCCAGGTCGAACAGGGCCAGGCCGAGTTCCGGCGGCAACGGTGCCATGCCCGCGCGGGACATCCGGTTGCGGTCGCCCTCGGCGAGTCGCGCGGCCATCCCGCCCTCGGCCCACGGCCCCCAGGCCAGGGACAGCGCGGGCAGTCCGGCGGCCCGGCGGCGCTGGGCGAGCGCGTCCAGGGCGGCGTTGGCGGCGGCGTAGTTGGCCTGGCCGGCGCCGCCGAGCACCCCGATCACCGAGGAGAACAGCACGAACGCGGTGAGGTCGCGATCCTGGGTCAGCTCGTGCAGGTTGACGGCGGCGTCGAGTTTGGGCCGCAGCACGGTGTCCAGGCGTTCGGGGGTGAGCGCGGAGAGCACGCCGTCGTCGAGCACCCCGGCGGTGTGGATCACCGCGGTCACCGGGTGCCGGGCCAGCAGCGCGACCAGCGCGGACCGATCCGCGGCGTCACAGGCTTCGATGATCGCCTCGGCTCCCAGCCCGGCCAGTTCGGCGCGGAGTTCGTCCGCGCCAGGGGCGTCCGGGCCGCGGCGGCTGGTGAGCAGCAGGCGACGCACGCCGTGCTGGGTGACCAGGTGCTTGGCGAGCAGTCCGCCGAGTGCGCCGGTGGCGCCGGTGATGAGCACCAGACCGTCCGGGTCCCACGCCGCCTCGGCCACCTCGGTGATCTTGGCCAGCCGGGGCGTGTGCGCGATCCCGTTGCGCAGCGCGAGTTGCGGCTCGTCGGTGGTGAGCGCGGCGGGCAGGGCGGTGGCGGACTGGGCGTCCAGGTCGATGAGCTGGAACCGGTCCGGCTGCTCGGTCTGCGCGGCCCGCACCAGACCCCAGACCGCTGCGCCTGCCACATCCGGGGAGTCGGCGAGCACCGCGTCCCTGGTGAGCACAACCACCCGGGACTCAGTGCGCTGCAACAACTCCAGCACCTGGGCGGTCACCTCGCGAGCGGGTCCTTCCGGGCAGGTCAGCAGCACCAGGTCGGCATCACCGGGTTCGGCCCGTTCCGCCACCTCGACTCCGGCGGCCCGCAGCGCGACCCCGGCCTTGAACTCGTCCCCGCCCAGCAGCACCACCTTGGCGGGCAACGCGGACTGCTCGGGCAGTGCGAGCACCGGCCAGTCGACCCGGAACAGCGAGTCCAGTTCGGGCCGGATCCGCAGCGCGTCCGGGGACACCGGCCGCAGCACCAGCGAGTCGATGGAGAGCACCGGGATGCCCGCCGGGTCGGTGACGGCCAGGGACACCGCGTCCGGTCCGGCCGGGGCCAGCTTCACCCGCAGTGTGCTCGCGCCGGTGGCGTGCAGGCGAATCCCGGTCCAGGCGAACGGCAGCGGCGGGTTGTCCCCCTCAGCCGCGGCGACCAGGCCGTGCAGGGCGGCGTCCAGCAGCGCGGGGTGCACCCCGAATCCGGCACCTTCCACAGTGGACGGAAGGCTGACCTCGGTGAAGATCTCCTCGCCGCGCCGCCACACCCCGCGCACACCCTGGAACGCGGGTCCGTAGCCGTAGCCCTTGTCCGCGAGCCGCCGGTAGAACCCGTCCAGGTCCACCGCGACGGCCTGCGTGGGCGGCCACTCCCCCAGGGTCAGGGGCGCGTCGGCGTCCACCGCGAGCACGCCATTCGCGTGCAGCGTCCAGTCCTCGTCGTCGAGTCGGGAGTACAGCTCCAGGTCGCGCCGCCCGTCCTGCTCGGCCGCGACCACCACCTGCACCTGCACCGCACCCTGCTCGGGCAGGACCAGCGGCGCGGCCAGGGTCAGTTCCTCCACCGCCGCGCACTCGACCTCGTCGGCCGCCCGCAGTGCCAGCTCGACCAGCGCGGTCCCCGGCACCAGCACGGACCCCAGGATCTGGTGGTCGACCAGCCAGGGGTGCGTCCGCCGGGACAGCTTCCCGGTCAGCAGCACACCCCCGGCCCCGGCGATCGGCACCGCCGAGGTCAGCAGCGGGTGCACGCCGGAGTCCACAGTGGACGAACTTGGCGCCAGCCAGAACCGCTGCCGCTGGAACGGGTAGGTCGGCAGGTCCACCAGCCGTCCACCGGCGGTCAGCCCGGCCAGATCAGCCTGCACACCGCGGCAGATCAGCCGGGCCAGTGCCTGCCAGGCCGCCTCGGCCTCGCCGCGTCCCTTGCGCAGCACCGGGATCAGCGCGGCATCCCCGGTCAGGCAGTCCTGACCCATCCCGGACAGCACGCCATCCGGCCCCAGCTCCAGGAACGTCGAGACCCCCGCGTCCTCCAGGGTCCGGATGCCGTCGGCGAATCGCACGGCCTGCCGCACGTGCCGGACCCAGTACTCCGCGGTCCCCAACTCATCCCCGGCCAGCTCGCCGGTCACGTTGGACACCACCGGAATCCGCGCCGTACCAAAGGTAACGCTCTCCGCCACCGCCCGGAACTCCGCCAGCATCGGGTCCATCAGCAGCGAGTGGAACGCGTGACTCACGGTCAGCCGCTTGCTCTTGCGCTCCGCCAGCCGCGCCGCGACCTCGGTCACCGCGGCCTCGGTCCCTGACACCACAACCGAGGTCGGCCCGTTGATCGCCGCGACATCCGCGTCCATCCCGGTGAGCAGCGGCCGCACCTCATTCTCGGTCGCCTGCACTGCCAGCATCGCCCCACCACCCGGCAGCGCCTGCATCAGTCGACCACGAGCCGCAACCAGCTTCGCCGCATCCGCCAGCGACAAGACCCCGGCCACGTGCGCCGCGGCCAGCTCACCGATCGAGTGCCCGACCAGGTAATCCGGCCGCACACCCCACGACTCCACCAGCCGGAACAACGCCACCTCAACGGCGAACAACGCGGGCTGGGTGAACCCGGTCTGATGCAGCTCCTCGGTGTCCAGCACCTCGGCCAGCGGCCGGTCCAGGTGCTTGTCCAGCTCAGCACAAGCGGCAGCGAAGGCGTCCGCGAACACCGGGAACGCCCCGGCCAGCTCGCGGCCCATGCCCAGCCGCTGCGACCCCTGCCCGGAGAACAGGAACGCGATCTGCCCATCCGCAACACTGTCCCGAACCGCACCGGACTCCCCCGCCGCCACGGCGGTCAGCCCGGCCCGGAGGTCACCAACCACCACGGCCCGGTGCTCGTGCAGGGCCCGGCGAGCCAGGGTGTGCGCCAGGTCCACGGGCTCGACCTCGGCCGCGAGCAGCGCTTCCGCCTGTGCCCGCAACGCTTCCGGCGTCCGCCCGGACAACACCACCGGCCCGGCTGCCGCCTCGGCAACCGGTTCAGCGATCTCGGGCGCCTGCTCGAGGAGCACGTGCGCGTTGGTCCCGCTGATGCCGAACGAGGACACCCCGGCCCGCCGCGGCGCCCCGGTCTCCGGCCAGTCCCGCGCCTCAGTCAGCAGCGACACCGCGCCCGCCGACCAGTCCACCCGCGGCGACGGCGTGTCCGCGTGCAGCGTCCGGGGCAGCACCCCGTGCCGCATCGCCTCGACCATCTTGATCACGCCGCCGACCCCGGCCGCGGCCTGCGCGTGCCCGATGTTGGACTTCAGCGAGCCCAACAGCAGCGGCCGGTCCCGGTCCTGGCCGTAGGTGGCCAGCAATGCCTGCGCCTCAATGGGATCGCCGAGTGCGGTGCCGGTGCCGTGCGCCTCCACCACATCAATGTCCGAAGTGGACAGTCCGGCGTCGGCCAGTGCGCCGCGGATCACCCGCTGCTGCGCCGGACCGTTGGGCGCCGTCAGTCCGTTGGACGCGCCGTCCTGGTTGACCGCGCTGCCCTTGACGATGGCCAGGACCGGGTGCCCGTTGCGCCTCGCGTCGGAAAGTCGTTCCAGCAGCAGCACGCCAACGCCCTCGGCCCAGGCGGTGCCGTCGGCCTCGGCGCCGAATGCCTTGCAGCGTCCGTCCGGGGCCAATCCGCGCTGCCGGGAGAACTCGACGAACATGCCTGGCGTGGGCAGCACCGCGACGCCACCGGCCAGGGCCAGCCCGCATTCCCCGCGCCGCAACGACTGCACGGCCAGGTGCAGGGAGACCAGCGAGGCCGAGCAGGCGGTGTCCACGGTGACCGCGGGGCCTTCCAGCCCGAAGGTGTAGGCGATCCGGCCGGACAGCACGCTCGCGGTGCCGCCGGTGAGCAGGTGTCCGGCGAACTCCTCGGCCGCCTCGTGCAGCCGGGGCCCGTAGTCCTGGGTCATCGCGCCGACGAACACCCCGGACTGGCTGCCGGCCAGAGTGGCCGGGTCGATCCCGGCCCGCTCGAACACCTCCCAGGTGGTCTCCAGCAGCAGCCGCTGCTGCGGGTCCATGGCCAGGGCCTCACGCGGGGAGATGCCGAAGAACTTGGCGTCGAACTCGGTGGCACCGCTCAGGAATCCGCCTTCGCGGGCGTAGGAGGAACCGGCCTGCGCGGGATCCGGGTGGTAGAGCCGGTCCAGGTCCCAGCCGCGGTCGTCCGGGAACGGCGAGATCGCGTCCACCCCGTCGCTGACCAGGCGCCACAGGTCCGCCGGGGAGGCGACGCCGCCCGGGTAGCGGCAGCCCATGGCCACGATCGCGATCGGCTCGTCCTCGGTGACCCGCACCGGCGCGGCAACGGTTTCCCGTTGCCCGCCATCAAGATGGGTGGCGAGGGCGAGCGGGGTCGGGTAGTCGAAGAGCAGGGTGGCGGGCAGGGTGCGCCCGGTGGCCTGGTTGAGTTGGTCGCGCAGTTCCACCGCGGTCAGCGAGGCGAAACCCAGTTCCTTGAAGCTGCGCTCCGGCGCGACGGCGTCGGCCGAGGGATAGCCCAGCACCGCGGCCGCGTGCGCCCGCACCAGTTCCAGCGAGGAGCGGGTCCGCACCGGTGCCGGGGTGGCCACCGGCACGCTGTCCAGCCAGTACCGCTCGCGCTGGAAGGCGTAGGTGGGCAGCTCAACCCGCGTGCCGTCGCCAAACCCGGTGAAGTCAACGGAAACCCCGCGCGTCCAAGCCTGGGCGAGCCCGGAGATCAGCGCCTCCACCTCGCCCCGGTCCTTGCGCAGCAACGGAATCCCGGCACCCAGCGCACTGAGCACCCCGTCCGGTCCCAGTTCCAGGAAGGTGGAAACCCCGGCCTCGGCCAGCGTGCGCATCCCGTCGGCGAACCGCACCGCCTGCCGCACATGCCGGACCCAGTACTCCGCGGTCCCCAGCTCATCCCCGGCCAGCTCACCGGTCAGGTTCGACACCACCGGAATCCGCGCCACACCAAAGGTAATGCTCTCCGCCACCGCCCGGAACCCGGCCAGCATCGGGTCCATCAGCAGCGAGTGGAACGCGTGACTCACGGTCAGCCGCTTGCTCTTGCGCTCCGTCAGCTTCGCCTTGATCTCGGTGATCGCGGCCTCAGTCCCCGACACCACAACGGCTTCCGACCCGTTGACCGCCGCGATATCCGCGTCCAGCCCGGCCAGCAGCGGCCGGACCTCCTCCTCGGTCGCCTGCACCGCCAGCATCGCGCCACCGGTCGGGAGCGCCTGCATCAGTCGGCCCCGCGCCGCAACCAGCTTCGCGGCGTCGGCCAGGGTCAGCACCCCGGCCACATGCGCCGCGGCCAGCTCACCAATCGAGTGCCCAGCCAGGAAGTCCGGCCGCACACCCCAGGACTCGACCAGCCGGAACAACGCCACCTCGATGGCGAACAGCGCAGGCTGGGTGAACCCGGTCTGGTGCAGCTCCTCGCCATCCAGGACCTCGGCCAGCGGCCGGTCCAGGTGCTTGTCCAGCTCACCGCACACCTCGGCAAAGGCGTCCGCGAACACCGGGAATGCCGCCGCCAGTTCGCGACCCATTCCGATCCGCTGCGATCCCTGCCCGGAGAACAGGAACGCCAGCCCACCCTCGGCAACCGAGCCCCGGACCACTCCGGCGGCCACACCGTCCCGGGCGAACCCGGCCAGCGCGTCCCAGAACCCGGCCCGGTCCCCGGCCACCAGCACGGCCCGGTGCTCGAACGCGGTCCGCGTCCCGGCCAGTGCCCCGGCCACCGCGCGGACATCGATTTCCGCGTCGGCGTCCACAAAGGACAGAAGCCGCTCGGCCTGGCCCCGCACTGCTTCGGCGGTCCGGCCGGACAGCACCCAGGGCAGCACCGCGGTGTCCAGGCCCTGCGCCGCAACGGCCGGGCGGGTGGGCGGTTCGGCGAGCACCAGGTGGCAGTTGGTCCCGCCGATGCCGAAGGAGGACACCCCGGCCAGCAGGGGCGCGTCCCGCCACGGCCCCAGTTCGGTGCGTACCCGCAGGTTCAGTCCGGCGAAGTCGATGTCCGGGTTGGGCGTCTCGAAGTTCAGGCTGGGCGGCAGCTGCCGGTGCCGGATCGCCAGCACGGTCTTGATCAGGCCGACAATGCCCGCCGCGCCTTCGAGGTGGCCGACGTTGGTCTTGGCCGAGCCGACCAGCAGCGGCTCGGACCGGTCGGCGCCGAGCACCGCGCCCAGCGCGCCGGCCTCGATCGGGTCGCCGACCTTGGTGCCGGTGCCGTGCAGTTCGACGTACTGCACCTGGGCCGGGTCGATCTGGGCGTCCAGGTAGGCCAGCCGCAGCACCTCCTGCTGGGCCAGGCCGTTCGGGGTGGTGAGCGCGGCGGACTCGCCGTCGTTGTTGACCGCGCCGCCCTTGATCACCGCGAGCACGTCGTCCCCGTCGGCCAGGGCGTCGGCCAGGGGCTTGAGCAGTACGAAGCCGCCGCCCTCACCGCGGACGTAGCCGTTGGCGCGGGCGTCGAAGGTGTGGCAGCGGCCGTCCGGGGACTGGCCGCCGAACTTCGCGGTGGCCATGGTGGTCTCCGGCACCAGGTTCAGGTTCACCCCGCCGGCCAGGGCCAGGCTGGACTCGCCGCGGCGCAGGCTTTCGCAGGCCAGGTGCACCGCGACCAGGGCGGAGGACTGGGCGGAGTCGACCGCGAGGCTCGGGCCGTGCAGGCCGAGGGTGTAGGAGAGCCGGTTGGCGATGATGCTGCGGTGCAGGCCGGTCACGGTGTGCTGGGTGATCGCGTCCGGGCCGCCGCGGTAGACCAGGTTCGCGTAGTCGTCCCAGATGGCGCCGACGAAGACCCCGGTGCGGCTGCCGGCGAGCCGTTCGGGCAGCAGACCGGCGTGCTCGAAGGCCTCCCAGCCCAGTTCCAGCATCAGCCGCTGCTGCGGGTCCATCACCGCGGCCTCGCGCGGGGAAATACCGAAGAACGCGGGGTCGAATGCGTCGACCTGGTCCAGGAATCCGCCCCAACGGGTGTTCATCCGACCGGTGACGGTGGGATCCGCGTCGAAGAATTCAGTGGCGTCCCACCGGTTCGCGGGCACCTCGGTGATTGCGTCGCGACCCTCGGTGAGCATCCGCCAGAACCCGGCGGGACCGGTGGCCCCGGGCAGGCGGCAGGACAGTCCGATGACCGCGATCTCCCGCCCCGCAACAGTGGTCTTGTCCGACATAGGTGCCCCAGCCCGCCCGTCATCGCCATTACCAACACAAGAAACCCGCGAGTTTCGGCGACGTTATCCCGGCGGTCACCCCTACCCTCAACCCCTAATGTGCGCAGCTGGGGTCGGGGTATGGTTCACCTACTTGCCTCATTTGTCGTCACCCCGCCGCACCTATGGGCATCCGTGCAGTTCAGAGCCACATAGGGGCGGGTGGAGACACCCCAGTTCGCCAGTGTTTCAGCGATGTTTCCAGCTGACTCACCGCACCAAGACAACCATGCCGACAATGCCTTACCAAGCCCGGAGACACAACTCACAGAGAACTTTTCTAAATAGGATTTCTCTGGTTCCGCTCGCCTTTATAGTGTTCGTGTGGCTCACCCCGAACCCAGGCTGCTCGCCGTCAGCGACCTGCACGTCGCCTATCCGGAGAACCGGACGATCGTCGAGGAGCAGCTGCACCCCGGCCATCCCGGCGACTGGCTGATCGTGGCCGGGGACGTGGGCGAGCTGTACGCCGACATCGAGTGGGCGCTGACCCTGCTGGCGCAGCGGTTCGACACGGTGATCTGGGTGCCCGGCAACCACGAGCTGTGGACGCCGAAGGAGGACCCGGTGCAGCTGCGCGGGGACCAGCGCTACCGGCGGCTGGTCGAGCTGTGCCGCGAGCTGGGTGTCTACACCCCGGAGGACCCGTTCCCGGTGTGGCGCGGCGCGGGCGGCCCGGTGGCCATCGCCCCGCTTTTTGTGCTCTACGACTACACCTTCCGCACCGATCCGGCCGACGACAAGGCCGCCGCACTGGCCAAGGCGCATGCCGCGGGCGTGGTGTGCACGGACGAGTTCCTGTTGCACCCCAACCCGTATCCCAGCCGCGACGCCTGGTGCCGGTCCCGGCTGACCATCACCCAGCGGCGGCTGGACGCGCATGATGCGAGCCTGCCGCTGGTGCTGGTCAACCACTGGCCGCTGGTGCGCGATCCCACGTTTGTGTTGCGCTATCCGGAGTTCGCGCTGTGGTGCGGCACCGAGGGCACCGCGGACTGGCACCGTCGTTACCGGGTGAGCGCCGCGGTGTACGGGCATCTGCACATCCCGCGCACCACCACCTATGACGGGGTGCGGTTCGAGGAGGTCTCCATCGGCTACCCCAGGGAGCGGAAGATGTACGGCGGCCTGCCGCGCGGCCCGCTCCGCCAGATCCTGCCGGCGGAGGAGAATCCGTGATCAACCGCCTGTTGCCGGCCCCGGTCGTCGCCGTGCAGACCAGGGTTGACCAGTCCACTGTGGACCTGTTCCCGGCCGAGGAAGCGTTGCTGGCCAAGTCGGTGCCCAAGCGGCGCGCGGAGTTCACCGCCGCCCGCTGGTGCGCCCGCCAGGCCCTGGCTGCCCTCGGTGAACCGCCCGCGCCGATCCTGCCGGATGAACGCGGCGCGCCGCAGTGGCCGACCGGATTCGTCGGCAGCATCACGCACTGCGCCGGATACCGGGCCGCCGCGGTGGCCAGGAGCACGGACGCGCACAGCCTGGGCATCGACGCCGAACCCAACGAGCCGCTGCCCGAGGGCGTCTTGGAAGCGGTGTCCCTGCCCGAGGAACGCACAATGCTGCGGCGGCTCGGCGTGGATCGTTCAGTGAGTTGGGACCGGTTGTTGTTCAGTGCCAAGGAATCGGTGTACAAGGCGTGGTACCCGCACGCCCGCAAGATGCTTGGCTTCGACGAGGCCCGCCTGGCCATCGCCGCCGACGGCACCTTCACCGCGACCCTGCTGGTACCCGGTCCGATCGTGGCCGGGCAGCAGCTGACCGGCTTCACCGGCCGCTGGCTGGCCGAGGACGGGATCGTGCTCACCGCGATCAAGCACTGACACGAACCGGGCCGGTGTCCACTGTGGACACCGTCCCGGTTCGTCACTCGGTCAGCGGATCAGCTGCGGCGCCTCCGTTTCCGGAAGGAGCCCGCCACCAGGCCGGTGCCGCCCAGCAGGAGCAGCAGGCCCCAGGCGAGTAGCGGCGCGGTTTCGTCACCGGTGTCGGCGAGCTTGCCGGTGCCCGGCTTGGCCGCGTTCACGGTGAGATCGACCGTGTCGGTGTTGTTGGCCAGGTTGGTTTCCACCTGTCCGTCAAGGGGTTTGGTGGTCGCGGTGCTCACCAGCGAGGTCCCTGGGGTCTTCGCGGTGGTCACCACCGTCACCGGCGGCGTCTTACCGCCCGGCAGCAGCACGTCCGGCCGGGTGCACACGACCTCCTGGCCGTTGACCTGGCAGGTCCAGCCGTCCCCGGTCACCGAGGTGATGGTCAGGCCCGGCGGCACGGTCTGCCGGTATTCCTGGCCCTTGACCGGGGTGTTGCCGGTGTTGCTGACCACGCCGGTGTAGGTGACCTTGTCACCGGGGTTGGCGGTCGGCTTGTCCACGGTGAGGTCCACCGCGAGGTCCGGCTTGGCCTTGACCAGCCCGGCGTCCACATCGGACCGTTGGCTGATCTTCCCGTCGGTCACCGCGATCACGATGGCCGGGGTGCGGCCGGTCGTGAGGTCCGGATCCGACCCGGTGCCATCGGTTCCCTTGCCCGCCACCGTGAACGCCTGTCCCGACGGCAACTGGAAGGCAGCCTGGTAGCTACCGGCCGGAACATCGGTGAACCCGTATTTGCCGTCGGCCCCGGTGGTGGTCTTGGCGACCTCGATTCCCTTGTCGTCCAACAGAATCACTGTCACCCCGGTGACGCCCGGCTCACCCGGGTCCTGCACGCCGTCGGCGTTGGTGTCCGACCAGACGAAGTCGCCGATCGCACCGAGCTGCTCACCGAAGTCGGCCTTGCCGGTGCCACCCGCGGGCACGGTCACCTTCACCTCGTTCGGCGTGGTGGTGCCGTAGCCGCCGGGCTGGGTCTCCCGCACGGTGTAGTCACCGGGCGGCAGGCCAGGGAAGGCGTAGTTGCCTGCGGCGTCGGTCTTGGTCCGGCCGACCTCCTTGCCGTCCTTGTCCAGCAACACGATCTCGGTGCCGGACAACCGCTTCGACTCAGCCGGGTCGATGACCCCGTCGCCGTCGGTGTCCACCCACACGGTGCCGGTGATCGCGGCCCCGACCTCGCCGAAGTCGTACCCGGTGGCGGCATTGCCGTTGGGCAGCGTCAGCTTGATCGAGTCCGGCGGCACCAGCGTGCCACCGGCCGAACCGAGGGCGTCCTTGCCGTCGGTGTAGTCCGCGGGCTGGGTTTCGGTGATGGTGTAGTCGCCGCCGAGCAACCGCTCGAACAGGTAGTCGCCCTTGGCGTCGGTGGTGGCGGTCTTGATCGCCCCGTCCGGTCCGGTGAGCGTCACCTTCGCGCCGGGGATGCCGGGTTCGGACGGGTCCTGGACGCCGTTGTCGTTGGTGTCCACGTACACCGTGCCCGCGATCGAGGACCGCTTCTCGGTGAACACATACCCGCTACCGCTCTGGCCGGGCGTCAGCGTGATCCCGGTGAAGGTGTCCGGCTGCTGCGGCGTGCCACCGGCGGAACCCGGGGTGTCCGGGCCGTCACCGAAACCGGGTGGCTGGGTCTCGGTCACCGTGTAGGTGCCGGGCGGCAGGTTCGGGAAGGACCAGGTGCCGTCCGACTTCGTGACCGTGGTGGTGGTCTTGCCGTCCTTGTCCGTCAACGTGATCGTCACGTTCGGGATCGGCGTGCCGTCGTCCTCCACGACCTTGCCGGAGATCCCGGCCGGGGGCAGCTCACCGAAGTCGTAACCGGTAGCCGCGGTCCCACCGGACAGGCTGATCGCGGTGACCGTGTCGTTGCCGACCGTGCCACCCGCCGAACCCGCCTTGTCCTTGCCATCCAGGTAGTCCGTCGGCTGGTTCTCCTTCACCGCATAGATTCCGGACAACAACCGGTCGAAGAGGTACTTGCCATCCACATCGGTGGTCGCCGTCTTGCTGACCGGCTGCCCGTTCGCATCCGTGCCGGTCAAAGTGACCGTGGCACCGGCAATCGGGGCCTCACCGGCATCCCGCACGCCGTTGTTGTTGGCATCGGCGTACACCTGCCCGGCGAGCGAGGACCGCTTCTCGGTGAACACGTAGTTGGTGCCACTTTGCCCAGACGTCAACGTGATCCCGCTGATCGTGTCCGGCTGCTGCGGCGTGCCACCGGCGGAACCCGGGGTGTCCGGGCCATCGCCGAACCCAGGCGGCTGGGTCTCGGTCACCGCGTAGGTGCCCGGCGGCAGGTTCGGGAACGACCAGGTGCCATCCGGCTTCGTAGTAGTGGTGGCCGTCTTGCCGTCCTGATCGGTCAACGTGATCGTCACACCCGGGATCGGGGTGCCGTCGTCCTCGACCACCTTGCCGGAGATCCCGGCCGGGGCAAGCTCGCCGAAGTCGTAGCCCATGCCCGCACTGCCCGCGGGCAGCTTGACGTCGGCCACCTTGTCGTTGCTGACCGTGCCACCGGCGTTACCGGCCTTGTCCTTGCCGTCCAGGTACCCGGCGGGCTGGGTCTCGGTCACGGTGTAGTTGCCGGACAACAGCTTCGTGAACTCGTAGTAGCCGGAAGCATCGGTGGTCGCGGTCTTGGTGACCGGCTGCCCGTTCGCGTCCGTGCCGGTCAAAGTGACTGTCGCGCCACCGATTCCGGTCTCGCCACTGTCCATGACACCGTTGTTGTTGGCGTCCACGTAGACGTGCCCGCCCAGCGTGGACCGGGTTTCCTTGAACACGTAGTCGGTGCCGCTCTGCCCAGGCGTCAACGTGATCCCGCTGATGGTGTCCGGCGGTTGTGCCGTGCCACCAGCAGATCCCGGGGTTTCCGGGCCGTCGCCAAAGCCGGGCGGCTGGGTCTCGGTCACCGTGTAGGTGCCCGGCGGCAAGTTCGGGAACGACCAGGTCCCATCCGGCTTCGTAGTAGTGGTGGCCGTCTTGCCGTCCTGATCCGTCAACGTGATCGTCACACCCGGGATCGGCGTGTTGTCATCCTCGATCACCTTGCCGGAGATCCCGGCCGGAACCAGCTCACCGAAGTCGTACCCGGTAGCCGCCGTCCCGCCGGGCAGGCTGATCGCGGACACGGTGTCGTTGCCGACCACGCCACCCGCCGAACCCGCCTTGTCCTTGCCATCCAGGTAATCCGCGGGCTGAGACTCAGTCACCGCATAGGTGCCGGAGAGCAGCCGATCGAAGCTGTACTTGCCGTCCGCATCCGTGGTCGCCGTCTTGCTGACCGGCTGCCCGCTCGCGTCCGTGCCGGTCAAAGTGACTGTGGCACCGGCAATCGGCGCCTCACCGGCATCCCGCATACCGTTGTTGTTGGCGTCGGCGTACACCTGCCCGGCGAGCGAGGAACGCTTCTCGGTGAAGATGTTGCCGGGCGCGTTCTCACCGGGGTCCAGGGCGATGCCGACGATCTTGTCGGGTTCGGTGGGCGTGCCACCGCCCGGCCCTGCGGTGTCGGGCCCGTCGCCGAATCCCGGTGGCTGGGTCTCGGTCACCGTGTAGGTGCCCGGCAGTAGGCCGGGGAAGGACCAGGAACCGTCCGAAGTGGACGTTGTGGTCTTGCTGACCGGGTTACCGTCGGAATCGGTGCCGGTCAACGTGATCGTCACACCCGGGATCGGGGTGCCGTCGTCCTCGACCACCTTGCCGGAGATCCCGGCCGGTGGGAGTTCGCCGAAATCATAGCCGGTGGCCGCCTGGCCGAGGGCCAGGTTGACCGCGGTGACCGTGTCGCTGCCGACCGTGCCACCCGCCGAACCCGCCTTGTCCTTGCCGTCCAGGTACCCCGTCGGCTGGGTCTCGGTGACCGCGTAGGTGCCGGGCCGCAACCGGTCGAAGGTGTAGGCGCCGTTGGCGTCGGTGGTCGCGGTCAGGCTGACCGGGTTGCCCGCGTCGTCGGTGCCGGTGAGCTTGACGGTCGCGCCCGGGATCGGGAGTTCAGCACCATCACGGACGCCGTTGTTGTTGGCGTCCACGTAAACCTGGCCGGCCAGGCTGCCGGTGGGCAGTTCGGCGAAGTTGTTGCCGGGACTGGAACCGCCTGGTGGCAACGTGATCAGGAAGGTGTCGTTGCCGCTCGGGGAGGCGTTCGTGCCCGGTGTGTCCTTGCCGTCGTGGTAACCGGGTGGCTGGGTTTCCTTGACCTGGTAAGTGCCAGCGGGCAGGTTCGGGAAGGAGTACTTCCCGTCCGCGCCGGTGGTCGTGGTCAGGTTCACCGGGTTCCCGGCCAGGTCCTGACCGGTCAACGTGACTGTGGTACCGGCGATTCCGGCGTCATCGGGGGCGTTGAGCATCCCGTTGTCGTTGCGGTCGCTGAACACCGTGCCGGAGATGGTGCCCAGTGGTGGGCGATAGCCGAAATCCGCGGTGAGCACGTTCTGCCCGGCTTTCAGGTCCACCGTGGTCTTGTTGTCCTTGGTGGCGTCCGGATCCCCGGTCTGGGTGTATCCGGCGGGCAGGGTGGTCGGGTCCACCCGCACGGTCCAGTTGAACGCGGGCAGCTGGTCGAACAGGTACTTGCCGTTGGCGTCGGTGGTCGCGGTCTGCACCACATTGCCTTGTGGGTCAAGGAGTTGCACCTTGGCGCCGCCGATGCCGGGCTCACCGGGGTCCTGCACGCCGTCGCCGTCGACATCGGTGTAGAGGGTGTCGCCGATGCTGCCGATGCCCATGCAGGTGGTGAAGAAGTTGAGCCGCACCGCGTGGCTGTCCGAGACCGAGCTGGCCGGGGCGGTCAGCGGCGGGATCGGCGGCGGGTAACTGGGTCCGGCCTCGGCCGCCACATCGTCGGGGCCGTTGGAGTAGGCCAGCACGAACTCGGTGACCGGCTCGTCGGTCTTGCCGCGCAGGGTGCCCGCGGCCGCGTCCGGGGTGACATCGCCGTTGGTGTTGAGCTGGTAGGGGCCGCCGACCGCGGTGCCGCCGGTGATCACCGGGCGGGCGCCGCCTGCCGGGGTCAGCGTGACGCCCACCGGCAGGCCCTGGCGGTTCGCGGTGAACCGGATCTGGTCCTGGAAGGAGTTCCAGGGTTCCTCGTTCGGGGAGGCGCCCAGGCCGGCGTAGTCGATGTCGCCGACGGAGAAGTTGGGCAGCAGCACCGGATGGGAGAACTTGAACCGGAACGTCATGGTGTCGCCGGCGTTGAGGCTGTTCATCTCGATGGTGAGGAAGCCCGCGCCGAACGCGCCGTCGGTTTCGGTGTAGGTACGCGGATCCCAGCCGAACAGGGTGCCGTTGGAATTGGCTTCACCGGTGTCCTGCAACGGGTTCGAGTCGTCGCCGTTGCGGTTGGCCGGGTCGCTGAGGCTGATGTTGAGGTCCAGGCCGGAACCGGCGATGTTGGTCGCCGAGGTGCTCATCGAGTTGCGTGGCCAGCGCACCGCGCCGTTGGCGCCCCAGGTGATCGGCACCGCGGTGGTGCCGGTGGGACAGACCGGCGGCTGTGCCTGCGCCACCGGTGGGGCGATACCGCCGCCCGCGACGGTCAGTCCGCCGACCAACAATGCCGGAGTGATCCCCGCGGCCACCCTGCTCCGCCAGCGTCTGTGCCGCCGGCCTTCACCACTGGACACCGAGATCCTCCCGTACGCTCACCACGCCACGGACGGCGCGCCGGGACGATCATCGGGGCTGCTAAACCAGTCCTCGCCTGGAGAACCCCGAATGGGGAACGCATTCGCCTTGTCTGATTACCGTGAAGCGGGGACCGCCCACCCCGGATTGATGAACGAATTCACTGGGTAACCAAGTTTCCCGAGCAACAACCGGGCCGGGTCCACAGTGGACCCGGACTGGCGCGAACGGATGAAACACGCCCGGCGCGAGCAGGGTCCGCCCAGCAGTCGACGGCGGGCTGTGCTAACCCTGGCCACGCACAGCGACCGCAGTAACGACGAGCACCGCGGGGAGACCACCGAATGCCGTCTGGCCGAGTCGGGGCGCGTTTCGCCCTCATGACCATCGGAGTGGCCACGCTCGTGTCGGCGCCGACCGCGGCCCTGGCCGCACCGGCCGACCAGGGCCCGGCGGCCACACCGCCGGTGGCGCCACCAGTCGCGCCGCCCGCGCTGGCCCCCGTGCTCACCCCGGCCGACCAGCCGGACGCCCTGGCCGCCGAGGCACTGGCCAGGGTCGCCGAGACACAGCGCAGGCTGACCGCGGTCGAGACCGAACTGACCCGCTTCGATCAGACGCTGCGCGCCGGTGACCTCAAGGCCGCGCGGCTCGCGATCGGCGGTGTGGAGAAGCTCTGCGCCGACCCGTTGCCCGCGCTGCCCGCGCAGGCGGTACCGCAGGACTGGGCGGGGGTGGTGGCCGCCTCCGCGGACCGGTTGCAGCGGGAGCACCTGCGTCGCCGGGAGGAGTTGTGCGCGAGCCTGCCCCAGCTCGCGGGCCGGCTGGCCGAGGCGCAGCTGCGGCAGCGGATGGAGCGGGTGGCCGCGGCGCTGCCCGCGCTGAAGGCGGGTAGCCGGGACGCCGAGTCGGTGGGGCAGCTCAAGACGCTGCTCACCAAGGCCACCGGCGCGAAGCTGTCCCCGAAGAACCCGTCCTACGGTCCGAGCACCACTGCCGCGGTCCGTGAGTTCCAGGCCAAGCGGTCACTGCCGGTGACCGGCCGGGCGGACAAGCTCACCTGGCGGGAACTGCTGGTGGCCAACGGTGGCCCGCTGACCCCGGCGGTCTTCAGCGGCAAGGCCGCGCCGACCGAGCGGGCGGCGGCCGCGGTGCGCGCGGCGCTGAGCCAGCTCGGGCTGCCGTATGAGTGGGGTGCGGTCAAGCCGGGTGAGAGCTTCGACTGCTCCGGCCTGACCAGCTGGGCCTACCGCCAGGCGGGTGTCACGCTGCCCCGGCACTCCACCGACCAGGCGGTCGGTTCGCCTGTCGCGCGGGAGGACCTGCGGCCGGGTGACCTGATCGTGTGGCAGGGGCATGTGGCGATGTACGTGGACAAGGGCCGGATGATCGAGGCCGGTGACCCGGTGCGGCTGACCGCGCTGCGCACCAGCAACGTCGGCATGCCCTTCCTCGGGTTCTTCCGGCCCACCGCGTAGGAGCGGGCCCTGTCGCTTGTCCAGGTAGGCCACCGTGCGCTTAGCTGATCGACATGGCCGACTCCTCGTTCCTCCGCCACCTGTCGACCGAGGCCCCGCACCTGCTGCCCTGGCACCAGGTCCCGCGGCGCAAGGTCAACGCCCCGCACGGCACCACGGTGCTCGCGGTGGTCTTCGACGGTGGTGTGGTGATGGCCGGTGACCGCCGGGCAACGGCAGGAAACCTCATCGCCCAGCGCGACCTGGAGAAGGTCCGCCAGGCCGACGAGTACTCGGTGGTCGCCTTCGCGGGCACCGTGGGCATCGCGGTCGAACTGGTCCGGTTGTTCCAGGTCGAACTGGAACACTACGAGAAGATCGAAGGCGTCTCGCTGACCCTGGAGGGCAAGGCCAACCAGCTCAACTCCATGGTCCGCGGCAACTTCGGCCTGGCCCAGCAGGGGCTGGCGGTGGTCCCGCTCTACGCCGGTTTCGACCAGACCCGCGGCGAGGGCCGGATCTTCGGCTACGAGATCATCGGCGGCCGCACCGAGGAGAAGAACTACGCGGCGGTCGGCTCCGGCTCGATCTTCGCCACCAGCTCCCTGAAAAAGCTGTTCCGCCCCGGCTTCACCGAGGCCCAGGCCGTACGCGCCTGCGTCGAAGCCCTCTACGACGCCGCCGACGAGGACACCGCCACCGGCGGCCCCGACCTGACCCGCAACATCTTCCCCGTGGTCGCGGTGGTCACCGCCGACGGCTACCGCCGCTACGCCGACGAAGAATCCGCCACCATCGGCCACACAGTCGTCACCGCCCGCACCACCACCCCCGGCGGCCCCCAAAGCCTGTAACCCCCACCGAGTGTTGGCCGAACTCGTACGGCGAGTTGGCCGTTATGGACGGCGAGTTGGCGGTTGTCGTACGCCACGTTGGCCGTTGTGGGACGGAGCGGGGGGTGTGGTTGGGGGTGAAAACCCCACGACGAGGGCTCTCGCGTGTTCTCCGTACGGCCTGGAGCATGCAGACCGCGCCTCGCCGAGTGGCCCCTGCAACCTGCCGCCGCCCGGCCCTCGGAGCCGCAACGGGGGCCGCTCGGTGAGGTGTGGTTGGCTGGCGGAAGGCCGTGCGGAGAGCACGCGAGCCCTCGGAGCCACGCTGGAACCGGCCCCGGCAGCCCAAACCCCGCCCCGCAACCTGCTCATGCCGGGGTTTGATCTGCCCCACCCCTCCGGTGGTCTGCCCGGCCGGCGAGGCCATCCTTTTTTGATCTTCGGGTGGACAGTCAAGAGCGAAGATCAAGATCGTCCTCGCCGGACGGGCAGGAATCAAAGGATGGGGGGAGAAGATCAAGGGCAAAGAGCAGTGTTCGTGTGCGGTTCCCCATCCCCGTCAGCCCTCCGATACCAAACCACATCTCACCGAGCGGCCCCCGTCGCGTTGGGTTGCAGGGCGGCGGCAGGTTGCAGGGGCCACTCGGTGAGATGCGGTGTGTCCTCTCCAGGCTGACGGGGATGGGGAACCGCTCGGGGAAAGTTTTCGAAAAGCCACCCCCGCTGCCCGTCCCGGGCTTCGCCCGCTCGCAGCGGCCTATGGCGTACAACAACGGCCAACGTGCCGTACGACAACGGCCAACTCGGCGTCCGTAACGGCCAACTCGGTGTACGACAACGGCCAACACGCCGGTGGGGGTTAGGACATGGCTACTTGTAGGACTGGGATTAGCTGGGCTTCTTCGTAGTCGAGGTGGTTTTCGAGTTCGGTGGTGAGGCGTTCTACTTCGGCCAGGACTAGCTGGGGGTCGGCGTCCACGTTGTCCAGGGTTTGCTGGAGTTCGGCGGTGAGTTCGGCGATGCGGACGTGGTCTGAGCGGAGTCGGTCGATGGTGGGCTCGAACTCGGGGTACTTGTCGGCGAGGAAGGGGAAGATCGCCATGTCCTCGCCGGTGTGGTGGTTGCGCAGGCCCTGGCACAGGGTCAGGCAGTTGATGCGCAGTTGCACGCCCAGGGTGCGGCCGGACTTGGCGAACTCGGTGCGGATCAGGGCGAGTTCGCGGCGGAAGGCGTTGTGCACCTGCTTGAGCGCCTCGGACGCGGAGCCGGCGTTCGGCGGTCCGCCGGAGGTCGCTTCCAGGATGACCACCGGGATCACCCGGGTGGTCTTGGACTGGTACTCGGCCCAGCCCTCGTCGGCCTCCACCGCTCGGGCGAAGGCTTGGTCGCGGTCCGCGCCGGTCAGCACGGTGGCCTTGGCCTCGTAGGTGAAGACGCCGTCCTCCACCGTCAACTCCGGGGTGGCCACCAGGTTGTGGAACCAGTCGGGGTGCTTGGGTGAGCCGCCCGCGCTGCCGATGATCAGGGCGCGGCCGTCGCCGTCCGGGTAGTAGCCGACGGGGTTGGTGTGCGGCTTGCCGGAGCGGGCGCCGGTGGTGGTGAGCAGCAGCCGCGAACCCTCGAAATAGCCGCCGACACGGCCGTTGTTGGCGCGGAACTCCTCGATGACCTGCTTGTTGAAATCCATTATTCTCCATTCTTCAGGCATGACTGATAGCCGCTCGTCGGAACGAGCGGAAAGCGAATGTGGGCAGCCGTCAGCGCGACGGGTGCTTGAGTTTTTTGACGCGCGTCAGCGCATCGGGTGTTGCGGGTGTTACGGCGGAAGGCGCACGTCAGCGCAGCTCAGAGCTGGGGGTGCGCGAAGACGACGGGATAGCACACCGTCGTGGGATGTAGCGGAAATGGGTGGCGGGCTCCTGGCCCACCCTGGCCTCACGCGGAGGCCGGGAACCCAACTCGGTAGTGGCTCAAGGCCGACCCGGCAGTCACGGGAAAGACCTTAACCCGCGGCAGGTTGTTCAGGCAACCGGGTGTGATTCGGAATCGGATCGGCGGGGTCACTCCAGGGAGAAGATGTACACGTCGTCGTCCACTCGCTTGCCGACGATGTTCAGCTCCCCCAGCGGCGCCGACCTGGCCCGCTGGAACGCCGGGTTGTTCCGTGGCCGGTTGTGCACCACCACGGTGCGCACGCCCAGCTGCCGCAGGTACGCCGCGCTCGCCGCGTCCGGGAAGTTCTTCGTCCGCTGCCGCAGCTCGTCGGTGATCTTGGGCAGGAAACCGCTGCCGCCGTTGGCCAGCACCGGGAAGCCGTCGGTGGAGAAGAACATGGTCTGCTGGTCCTCGATCTGGTCCGAGGGCAGGATCAGCGCCGGGGAACGCAGGATGCGCATGGCCACCGGCGAGGTGGGGACCTCGGGGTGCGCGGTGCGGTTGGCGCCCTCGGTCAGCACCAGCAGCGCGGGCAGCAGCAGGGCGACGCTGACCAGGGGTCGGTTGCGCCGCGGGGCGCGTTCGCACAGGTAGGTGACGCCGCCGGCGGCGAGCAGGCCGAGTAGCAGGGTGGTCCAGACGACCAGGCGGCTGGGGGTGCGGATGGCGTCCCAGGCCGGCAGGTAGTGGTAGAGCAGCAGGTAGGTGTACTCGCCGTCGCCGAAGACCTTGGTGCCCATGGCGAGGATCACCGAGACGGCGGTGCCGACGGTCAGCCACACCCGGGTCTTGCGGGACCACGCGGACACGGTCAGGCCGAAGACGGCCAGGGTGATCAGGATCAGGCCGACCAGCAGGGTCATCTCGGCGGGCGCGGCCAGGCCTTCGCGGCCGCGTTCGCTGACATCGCCCCAGATCGCGGATTCGTTGGGGGCCAGGAAGAAGCCGTACCAGGGCGGGCTGTGCACGTCGACGTCCCACAGGCTGCGGCGGGCGTCCGGGTTGGCCGTGAGCACCCGCAGGTAGGGCAGGCCCATCAGGATCGAGGTCAGCGCGAAGGCCGCGCCGCCCGCGACGTCGAAGCTGAACAGGCGGTTGCGCAGCGGCGGGCGGCCGGTGGTGAACCAGCGGATCACCGAGACCAGCACCACGCCGGCGAGCACGTAGGCGAAGGGCAGGCCGATGCCGAAGCCCAGGGTCATCTGCCAGGCCGCGACCAGCCAGCCGGCCAGTGCCCAGCCAGGGCGGACCCGGTCGGGCCGGTAGCCCTCGCGCAGACTGAAGCCGTGGCCGCGGGCCAGCATGGCCAGGGCCAGCGCGATACCGCCGGTGGACAGGATGTTCAGGTGGCCGCCGTGGGCCAGTCGCCACGGCGCGAAGGCGAAGGCGAAGCCGGTCACCGCGGCGCCCTGCCAGCTCGCGCCCAGCTGCCTGGCCAGCGCGTACCCGCCAGCGCAGGCCAGCGCGTAGGCGAGGATGAACAGCAGGTTGTACCGGACCAGCGCGGCCACCGGGCCGTTGCCGATCAGGCCTGCCGGGGCGTAGCCGAGCAGGCTGTCACTGAAGGCGAGCGCGTCCTTGGCCGGGAAGAAGGCGTTGGTCTGCCACAGATTGCCCGGGTCCGACAGCAGCGCGTGACCGTTCCAGGCGACCTGCCAGGCCTGCAGCAGCGGGTCGGCGGTGTCCTGCGGGATGGTGTCGGTCAGCCCGGCCAGCGTGGGCCAGGTCAGCACGATCGCGGCCAGCAGCGAGAACCCGGCGGCCAGCACGGGTTCCCTGGTCAGCCAGTGTTTCAGCCGGACACCGAAAACCGCCCCCGCGTGAGGGCGGTCGGTCAGCAGCGCGGTCCTCGACCGTTGGTTTTCGTCCACCACCGTGAAAGACGCTCCAGCATGTGCTCTAGGTTGCCCTGATCGACAAACCTTACTGGTGCGCGCGGTCGCGGCGTGCTCACGCTGCTTGGTTGGCCCAGTGCCACAGCGAGTCGCAGAGCCGGTCCAGCCCGGTGGCCAGGTGCCTGCGGTAGGTGCTGAACGGCAGGCCGAGCCGGGCGGCGGCGGCCTCCCTGGTGGCGGTGCCGGTGACGAAGGTGACCACCAGCGCGCGGTGCGCCTTGCCGCAGTGCGGGTCGGCGGCCAGGCCCTCGATGGCCGTGGTGAGCACCTCGCGCAACGCCTCCTCGGCGCGTCTGCCGCAGTGTGCGGCCAGCAGCCGGGTGCGCACCAGCGCGCTCGATGCCAGCGCCTCGGGCCGGTGCAGGGCGCGGACCGCCTCGCGCACCGCCTCGTCGAACTCGGCCCGGCACAGCACTCCGGCCTCGGCGGGTGCGGTGCCCTCCAGCAGGCGCTGGTCGGCCGCTGTCAGCCACTGCTCGGCCGGGCGGTCGCGCCAGTCGTGGGCGTAGAGCGCGAAGCGCCGCCCGCCGATCTCCAGCGGTTCGCCTGCCGGGGGCTGTTCGCTCTCGGTCATCCAGCCCCGCCACGGCTCACCGGCCTCGGCCACCAGGTAGGTCCAGGCCAGCCGCTCGCCGCGGAGCATCTCGGCCAGCAGCCGCCACCGGATCAGGTCCCGCGCCGGGCCCGCGCCGCGATGTCCGGTGCGGAGCATCGAGAACCGGGCCAGGCCGAGGTGCTCGCCCTCGCGGAGCGGGCTGGTGGACTCGGCGTGCCGCCAGGCCGCGGCCACCACCGGGTCGGCCAGCTCAGCGGGTTCCGGCCGCAGCAGCCGCAGCCACGCGGTGAGCCCAACTAGGTCGCCGGTGTCCGCGCAGCGGAGCACCCGGAACGCGCCGGGCTGCCTGCCCAGCCACCACTGGACCCGCTCCGCCTCGCCGGTCGACTGGGCCAGTTCCAGCACGTCGTGCTGGTCGCGTTCCTGGCAGGGCGTCTCGATCACCTCGCCGTCGCGGCGCCACTGGTGCTGGTAGGACGGGACCCCGCTGTCGCGGTAGAGGTAACGCAGTGCGGCGGCCTCCCGCAGCACGGTGGCGGGCGAGGCGGCGCGCACCCGGACCAGGGCCTGTCCGCGCAGCCGCCGGTGCAGGTCGGCGAATCCGGCCGGGTCGCGCCAGCGCAGGTCGGCCGACAGCACCGCGCGCACCACGTCGTGCGGCGCCAGCCCGTACCGGCCGGCCGAGACAAAGGGCAACCGCCGCAACCACTCGAACAGCGGGGCCGCGTCGTGCTCGGGCAGCACCGCGCGCAGCAGGCCCTCGGTGGTGCCGTACGCCCTGGCGCAGACCTCCAGGGCCCTGCGGTGTGCCGGACTGGGCACGTCCCCGGCGAGCAGGTGCGGCAGCAGGGCCGAGGCCACGGCCTGTTCGGCGAGGCCGCTGTGCTCGGGTTCCCGCATCGCGATCCCGCCTGCCAGGCTCAGCGCCAGTGGATGCCCGCCGGCGAAGCGGGTCACCGCGGCCCACCGGGTGTTCGGCACGCCCCTGGCGGCCAGCAGTTCCTCGACCGCGGGCGCGGGCGGTTCACCGAGTTCACGCACGCCCAGCACCTGGTTCCAGCCGGGTGCGGCGGTCCAGCGCGGATCGGGCGCGCACCGCCCGGCGATGACCACCAGCGCGGTCACCGGCAACTCCGGCAGGAAGGACTCCTGCAGCCAGGGCGCGAGGTGCTGGCAGTCCTCGAAGGCGTCCACCAGCAGCACCGCGGCCGGTTCGGTCCGCGCGGTCGCGGCCAGGCGGAGGAAGCCCTCTGGCGAGCCGCCGGCGTCGCCGCCGAGCACCTCGAACACCGGACGGCCCCGGTCCGCGGCCAGTTCGGCGTAGTTGCGCAACAACGTGGACTTGCCGATCCCGCCGGGCCCGTGCAGGAACAGCACGACCGGGGTGCCGGTCTGGCCGTCGAGCATGGCGGTGAACTCGGCGAGTTCGGCTGCGCGGCCGAAGAACTCACGCTTGCGCTTGTCACGCAGGCGGTCGGCCAGCACCGTGGGGCGGTTCATGGGCTGAGGTAAGCACCGCGAAGGCCCCGGCGGCGAGAGGCCGGGCTGATCCGGTACTCCAGGTGAACTCGAAGCGCACTCCCGGACCCCCCATTCGTGCATTGTGGACAGTCCTGGAAAGCGCTTGCGGGGTGCGACCCGATTGGGCCACACCCCGCGCGGGCGGTCAGCGGGCGTGGAAGTTGACCTTCTCGCCGTCCCGGTCGAAGACCCCGTAGAAGGCCCAGTTGCGGTAACCGCCGTCACCCTTGTGCTCGAAGTAGCCGCGCCCCTTGAACACCACCCAGTGGAAGGTGGACGGGGCCCAGTGCTCGTTGCACGCCATCGCCTGCTTCTGCCCCTGCGAGACAACCCCCTCGAACCAGGAGTTGGCCCGCGCGGAGTCCTTGTAGACGATGATGTTGTTGCTCCGGTCCGCGCCCCAGCCCTGCAGTTCGTCGATCTTCTTGCTGAGGTCGCAGGTGTGCAGGTACTCGTCGGCGAACCCGGTCGCGGGCGCGGCCACGGCCACCGTGCCCACCAGGGCGAGTGCGGTCAGCACCTTGACGCCGATGCTCTTGACGCTCATGGTTCTCACTCCGATCAGGGGTCAGCGGGGGAAGAAGCGGACGGTTTCGCCGTCGCGCTGGAAGTTGCCGACGAAGGCCCAGTTGCGATAGCCGCCGTCGCCCTGGTGCACGAAGGTGCCTTCCCGGAACGCGGCCCAGAAGTAGTTGGAGTGCTGCACCGTGTTCTTGCACTCGTGGAAGTTGGCGAAGTCCTGCGCGGCCACGCCGTGCAGATCGCTGCTGGCGCGGGCGGATTCCTTCCAGACGATGATGTTGTACTGGTTGTTGGTGTCCCAGCGCTGGAGTTCCTTGACCTTCTCGCTGAGGTCGCAGGTCGGGAAGCCCGCGGCGGCGGCCTCGGCCGCGCTGGGCAGCGTCATGGTGAGGGTGGCGGTCCCGGCGGCCACCACGGCGGCCAGGGCGGCGAAACGGTGAGTGATCTTCATGTTTCTCGCTCCTCCTGGCTCAGGGCCTGCGGAATTTGACGGTGCCGCCGTTGCGGTCGAACCAGCCGCGGAAGCCCCAGTTCTGATAGCCGCCGTCACCCTGGTTGACGAACGTGCCGCTGTCGAAGACCCAGAGCCCGTAGAAGACGCCGTCGAAGTCGACGTTGGCGTACACGGCTTTCCCGTCGAGCTGTTCCTGATAGTTGTTGGACAGGTTGAACAGCAGCACGTTGTACCGGCCGCCGGTCTGCTCGAAGGCGACGTCCACCGCGCGGCGGACGAACTTGTCCCGGTCCTTCTCGTTGACCTTGCTCAGCTCGTGCGCGAGCTTGAATCCGTTGCCGGTGTGGTCGGTGTGGATGGTGACCGACGGGGAGGTCTGCACCGAGGTCACCGCGGCGGTGTCGGCCAGTGCGGGTGTGCCGGCCACGCCCAGCAGGGCCAGTGCGGCCAGTGGCAGGGCGGCGAGCAGCTTGTTGATCTTCATGGCGAGAGGCTCCTTCTCGCTCACGGCTTGTGGAAGTTGACGGTGCCGCCGTTGCGGTCGAACCAGCCGCGGAAGGCCCAGTTGATCCAGCCGCCGTCGCCCCGGTTCACCACCGTGCCGGAGTCGAAGACGTAGATGTGGAAGTCCGGGTAGGCGTCGCTGTGCACCCGCGCGTCGTAGACCTTGCCCTGCAGGTTCACGTCGTAGGGGTGGTCGGCCTTGATGACCAGGACGTTGTAGCGCTCGCGGGCGTCGTAGAAACCGCCCTCCATCAGGCTTTTCACGTAGCCGCCGCGGTTCTGGTGCGTCTTGATCGCGTCGGCCACGATCCCGTAGATCTTGGTGGTGATGTCGACGGTGTTGGTGAACACGTCGATCTTGATGCCGGACGCGGCGGCGATGCTGGCCGATGACTGGCCTGCGGCGACCTGCGCCGGGCCGGCGACCGCGGTGGCGCCGGGCAGCAGCACACCGCCCACGGCGGCGGCGCCGAGCAGGGCCGCGGTCACCCGCTTGCTGACGATTCCCATTAGTACTCCCCGATTCTGGCCCGGCCGGGGTGGCTGGGCTTGGGGAAATACTGCGTCGGGAAGCGGCTCACTCCCCAGACCGTTCACGGCCCGAAGAGTGCTCACCTGTGCTCACCGCGCTCGCGCGGCGAACGGCTCGGTCAGACGGTGATGACCGAGTTGAGGCGGGTGGCCACCCGGCGGCGGTAGGCGTCCAGCACCACCGCGACGATGATCACGCCGCCGGTGATCATGGTGCGCTGGAAGTCGGAGACGCCGAGCAGGATCAGGCCGTTGCTGAGCACGCCGAGCAGGCAGGCGCCGAGCAGGGTGCCGATCATCGAGCCGCGGCCGCCGGTGAGGCTGGCGCCGCCGATGACCACCGCGGCGATCGCGTTCAGCTCGTAGCCGTTGCCCAGGATCGGGCTGGCGATGTTGAGCCGGGCCATGTAGACCACCGCGGCGAAACCCACGCACACCCCGGCGATCACGAACACGCTGACCTTGATCCAGCCGGTGCGGTGCCCGGCCAGCCGGACCGCTTCCTCGTTGGTGCCCACCGCGTAGACCAGCCGCCCGAACACGGTGCGGCTCAACACGAACCAGCCCAGCGCGACCAGGGCCAGCGCGACCACGAACACCGCGGGCAGGCCGAGGAAGGTGGCGGTGCCGAACAGGGTCAGCTCGCGCGGCAGGTTGTAGATGGTCTGCGCGCCGGTGTATTCCTGGGCCGCGCCGCGGGCCACGTAGAGCATGCCCAGGGTGATGATGAACGAGGGCACTTTCCAGCGTTCGGTGACCGCGCCGTTGACCAGTCCGCACAGCGCGCCGACCAGCACCGCGGCCAGCACGCCCAGCAGCAGGCCGGTGCCGGGGCTAAGCGCGTCCCAGGTCATCAGGCTGCCCGCGACCACGGCGGAGAGGGCGAGCACCGAGCCGACGGAGAGGTCGATGCCGCCGACGAGCACCACGAAGGTCATGCCCACGGCCAGGATGGTGTTCAGGGTGATCTGGGTCATGATGTTGCGGATGTTCTGGCCGGTGCCGAACTGCGGGGCGAAGGCGAGGAACACCAGCACCAGCACCAGCAGCGCGACGCCGATCCCGGCCTCGCCGAGCACCTGGCCCAGCACCTTGCTCCGCGAACGCTCCGGCGCGGTGGGTTCGGTGGTCGCGACGTCGGTCTTCAACTCGGCCCGTCCTCTTCGTCGGTGCTGGTCAGGTAGCCCGAGTAGGCCATGGCCAGGATCTTCTCCTGGTCGAACTCGGTGCGGGTCAGCTCGCCGGCCAGCCTGCCGCGGGAGAGCACCAGGATGCGGTCGCAGAGGCCGATCAGCTCGGGCAGGTCGGAGGAGACCACCAGCAGGCCCTTGCCGCCCTCGGCCAGTTCCAGCAGCAGCCGGTGGATCTCGTAGCGGGCGCCCACATCGACGCCGCGGGTGGGTTCGTCCACGATGAGCACGCCGGGGTCGGCCAGCAGCCACCGTCCTAACAGGACCTTCTGCTGGTTGCCGCCGGAGAGCGCGCGCACGGCCTGCCGGACGCCGGAGGTGCGCACGCCGAGCCGGTCGACCAGGGTGCCGGCCACCTGGTCCTCGAGTTTTCCGCTGCGCAGTCCCCAGTGCGCCACCAATGGCAACGCGGCCAGGGAGGTGTTGGCCGACACGGTCATGTCCAGCAGCAGGCCCTGGTCCTTGCGGTCCTCGGCCAGCATACCGAGTCCATTGTGGACTGATCGGGTGGGGCGGCCGTTGGGGATGGGCTTGCCGCACACCAGGACCCGTCCACCGGCGCGGCGGTCGGCGCCGTAGAGCGCGCGCACCGCCTCGGTGCGGCCGGAGCCAACCAGCCCGGCCAGGCCGACCACCTCGCCCGCGTGCACCGCGAAGTCCAGTTCGCCAGCGCCGCCGTGCACCCGCAACGCTTCGGCGCGCAGCAGTTCGGCGCCGGGGGCGCGCGCGGTGGCCGGACGCGGCGGGTACTCCTCGGCGAGGTCGCGGCCGACCATCAGCCGCACCAGTTCGGTCGCGCCGACTCCGGCGGCGGCGCGGGTGGCCACGGATTTCCCGTTACGCAGCACGGTGATCCGGTCCGCGATGGCCAGCACCTCGGCCAGGTGGTGGGAGATGAACACGATCGCGGTGCCCGCGGCGGCCAGTTCCCGCAGGATGCCCAGTAATCGGGCCGATTCGGCGCCGGTGAGCGCGGCGGTGGGCTCGTCCAGCACCAGCAGCCTGCTGTCCGCGGCCAGCGCGCGGGCGATCTCCACGAGTTGCCGGGCGGCCAGGCCGAGCCTGCCGACCGGGGTGCGCGGGTCGACCCGGAGGCCGACCCGCGCCAGCGCCGTGACCGCGTCCTGGCGGATCTTTCGCTTGTCCACCAGGCCGAATCGGCGGGGCAGGTGCTCGAAGAACAGGTTCTCCGCCACCGACAGCTCGGGCAGCAGCGCCAGTTCCTGGTGCACCACCCGGATCCCGGCCCGCAGTGCCGCGGCCGGGCTGGCCGGATGGTGCGGCGCGCCGTCGAAGGTCATCTCGCCGCCGTCCGGCGTTTCCATCCCGGACAGGCAACGGACCACAGTGGACTTGCCGGCCCCGTTCTCCCCCACCAGCGCGTGGATCTCGCCGGGCGCGACGTCCAGGTCGACACCGGCCAGCGCGATCACGCCGGGGTAGCGTTTGCCGAGTCCGCTCAGTCGCAGCAGCGGTTCCCCCTCGAGCACCCCTGCCCCGCCTCAGCCGACGTTCGTCTTGGTCTTGACCTCGACCGGGGTCTTCTGCCAGCCGGTGACCTTCTCGCCCTTGACCATGCGCACGGCCTGGTCGATGCCGCGGGCGGCCTGGGCGGAGGCGAACTGCTCCACGGTGGCCACCACGGAACCGTTGAGCAGCAACGGCTTGATCGCCGGGATGTTGTCGAAGGAGACGACCTTGACCTTGCCTGCCAGGTTCTGCTCCTCGATCGCCTTGACCGCGCCCAGCGCCATGCTGTCGTTGGCCGCGAGCACGCCCTTGACGTCGGGGTTGGCGGTCAGCAGCGCGCCGAGCACCGAGTGCGCCTGGTCGGTCTCCCAGTTCGCGGTGCGCGAGGCGGTCAGCACCATGTTGGTCTGCTGCACGGCGTCCTTGAAGCCCTTGACCCGCAGCTCGCCGTTGGCCGCGCCAGGGATGCCCTCCAGGATGATCACCTTGCTGCGGGCGCCGATGGCCTTGCCCAGCTCCATGCCGGCCAGCCGGGCGCCCTCGCGGTTGTCGGGGCCGACGAAGGGCACGTCCAGCCCGGCCTGACGCAGTGCGCCCGGCTCCAGCTCGACGTCGATGTTGACCACCTTGATGCCGGCGTCAACGGCCTTGCGGACCGAGGCGACCAGTGCGGTGGAGTCGGCGGGGGCGAGCACGATGGCGTCGACCTTCTGCGTCACGCACTTCTCGACCTCGGCGACCTGACCGTCCACATCGGTCTCGTTCGGGATGCCGCTGGCGATCAGCTTGATCCCGCCCTGGGCCTCGACGTGTTCCTGAGCGCCCTTCTGCATGGTCTTGAAGAACTCATTCGCCAGGGACTTCATCACCAGGCAGACCTTGGGGTCACCACTGGGCGGGGGCACGGTCAGGCCGTTGCTCTCCTGCCCGCAGGCGGCCGCGGTGAACGCGACGACGGCCGCGACGGCGATGACAGAGGCTTTCCTCGGCACGGACGAACTCCTTGTGGGGCTTCGCAGATAATGGCTGTCGTTACTCAGCGCTCGGCGTGTGGGGCAGGGGTACGGCGACCGGCGACGCGGGGGCCGAGCAGCCGCCGCCGGCGGGATCAGGGCAGCCGCAGGAACCGCGGCGCAGCAGGGATACGGGCAGCACGATCCGTTTGCCGACCGGGTTCTCCTTGTCCAGCAGGAGTCGCACCGCGGTCCGGCTGAGTTCGGCGATCGGCTGGCTGACCGTGGTCAGCGCGGGCACCGGGTAGGCCGATCCCGCGATCCCGTCGAAGGAGGCGATCGCCAGGTCTTGCGGCACGCGCAGACCGAGTTCCAGCGCGGCCCGCAGCACGCCGACGGCCTGCTCGTCGCTGGTGACGAAGAAGGCGTCCGGGCGCTGCGCCGCGGACAGTCCGGAGAGCAGTTCGGTGGCCGCGGTGTAGGCCGACATCCGGCCGAAGGGCGTGTGCAGCAACGGAAGTCCGTCCGGATCCACCTGCGCCGCGAGCAACGCCGACCGCCAGCCGAGCACGCGGTCATCGGTGGGCGAGGCGCAGTGCGGCCCGGCCACGCAGGCGATCCTGCGCCGCCCGTGTTCCAGGAGGTGGGTGACCGCGGCCCGGGCGCCGCCGATGTGGTCGGCGACCACGGTGCCCGCGGCCAGCCGGGGCAGTTCGCGGTCCACCAGCACGCAGCGGACACCCGAGCTGACCAGGTCGTCCACGCACTGGGTTGGCGCGCAGGCCGGGATGAGCATGAGCCCGTCCACCTTGCGGTCCAACAGGATGCGGACCTGTTCGGCCTCGCGGTCGGGGTCTTCGCGTGAGTTGGCCAGCAGGAGGGAATGGCCCGCGGCGAAAGTGTCCTCGGCGATCTGGGCGGCGAGTTCGGCGAAGAAGGGGTTCGCGTTGTCGGGCACGAGCAGGCCGAGGGTGCGGGTCCGGCTGGTGCGCAACGACCGGGCGACCGCGTTGGGGCGGTAGCCCAGCTCGTCGATGGCGGCCAGCACCCGGTCCCGGGTGGCCGGGGCGACATTGCGCGGACCGGCGTTGAGCACGTAGCTGACCACCGACTCCGAGGTGCCGGCGAGCCTGGCGACATCGCGCCGAGTGACCACGGAACGCTCTTTCAACTCGTGTTGATGACCCGGGGAACGAGATCACGGATTGGTGTCGGAGCGCAAGTTACACAGAGGGAAACCCTACGACCGGAGGACTCGGCTGGGTCGGGAGGGGTCTTAGGTCAAAGAGCAGTGCTCGTGCGGTTTCCCACCCCCGCTGCCCGTTGCGGGCTTCGCCCGCCGGTCCACAACGGCCAACGTGGCGTACGACAACGGCCAACACGCCGAGGGCTTGAAACCCCGCCCGGCGAGTTGGCCGTTGTGGACGGCGAGTTGGCCGTTGTTGTGCGCCGGGCGGGTTGGCGGGGTTAGCGCGGGGGGGTGGACGCAGAATTCGTTGCCGTCTGGGTCTGCGAGGACTACCCAGTTCGTGTCGCCCTGGCCGATGTCGATGCGCTTGGCGCCCAGGGCGAGCAGGCGGTCGACTTCTGCTTGCTGGTCGCCGTCGGCGGGGGTCAGGTCGAAGTGGACCCGGTTCTTGCCGAGTTTGGGGGCTACGGGCGGGCCGCCCCAGGTGATCTTGGGGCCGCCGTGCGGGGCGCGGATGGCGGTTTCCTCGTCCTGGTCCCAGACCAGGGGCCAGTTCAGGGCCTGGTGCCAGAAGTAGCCGACCTGCTGGGTGCCGTCGCCTGCCAGGGCGCCCAGGAAACCGCAGTCGGCGAGGAAGTTGTTGCCCGCGGCGATGACGCAGAACTCGTTGCCTTCGGGGTCGGCCAGGACCACGTGGGTTTCCTCGGGGAGCTGACCGATGTCCAGGTGGCTGGCGCCGAGTTCGAGGGCTCTGGCGACTGTGTGTTCCTGCTCTTCCGGGGACTGGCTGGTCAGGTCGAAGTGGTAGAGGTTGGGGCCGTTCTTGGGCTCTTCG
Source organism: Crossiella sp. CA198 (assembly GCF_052078295.1). Lineage (NCBI taxonomy): Bacteria > Bacillati > Actinomycetota > Actinomycetes > Pseudonocardiales > Pseudonocardiaceae > Crossiella > Crossiella sp. CA198. The sequence continues at coordinate 18,648 of NZ_JBQJIM010000021.1, read as the reverse complement.
GTTGGCTGGAAGCGGAGAGTGAAGCCGGTGTCGTCGTTGGGGAGCAGGGTGGGGCCAGTGTGCGGGTCCTCGGCCAACTCCCAGTTCAGGACGCCTGCCCAGAACCGGGCGAGGCGGAGGGGGTTGTTCGCGTCGAAGCAGAGCGCCTGGAGGTTACTGGTCATCCCGCTCCGCACCTCCGATCTGTTGGCTTATCGCCGCAGGTGGGGCGCGTTTCCCGCGCCCGCGGGGAGCGCAACGCTAAGCGCTGGCTGAGCGGGGCGCAAAAGATTTGTGCGGGGTCCCGCATACCGACGGCCCGGACCGCGTGGCGATCCGGGCCGTCGGTGCTGGCGCGCTGGGGGTTACGCGGCGGCCAGCTCCCGGTCATACACCGTGGACCTGATGTTCGGGTTGCTGAAGCCGCCCGCGAACAGCTGGTTCACCCGCGCGGCTTCCTGCGTGTTGGGGTTGGGGTTGCGGCAGGACGTGCCCGCGCTGCCGCCGGACATCAGCTGGGAACAGACGCCGTTGTAGTTGTCCGGCAGGCCCAGGATGTGGCCGATCTCGTGCGTCATGATGCGCAGGGCGTAGTGGCCCGCGTTGACGTCGTTGCGGTCGATGTAGACCAGGCCCCGGCCCAGCCCTTGCGGGTAGGCGCGGCTGCCGCCGCCGACGGTGACCCGGATGGTCATGGTCGCGCTGCCACCCGCGACCAGGCGGACGTTGGGAACGCGCTGGTTCCAGATCTGGGCTGCCTGGTCCGCGGTGCCGCGGTACTCGCCGGCGCCGGTGGCGTTGTAGTACACGGTGCGGGCCTGGGGCGCGGCGATCGCCGACGGGGTCAGGCCGATCAGGGTGATCAGGGACAGCAGGGTGGCTGCCAGGATGCCGAGCAGACGTTTGGCTGACATGGGGCTCCTTGCTGAGCAGGGGTCGCAAGAAGTCGCGCAGGTCGGGCAGGGATGCAGTCGATTGCGCGATCGAATTCAATTTAAGTCGCGCAGGTGGGGGTGGGTTATCAGAGTTGGGTATCAGCGCTGGTGATGGCGGTGAGGTGGTCGGCCAGGTCGGCGCACTGTCGCGGGGACAGGTGCAGGGGCCAGGTTGCGGTGGGGAGGGTGGCGGTGAGGGTCACGCCTTGCGGCGCGGGGGCCACCGACAGCGGGCCGAGGGTCACGGGGGTGGCGGCGCGCAGGGCGGCGGCCAGGGTGCTGGTGTCCTCGGGGGTCAGCGCGAACTCGTACTGCCGGGTGCAGCCCAGACGGAGCAGGAACTCGCCCTCGGGGGTGCGTTCGAGCTGGCCGGTGCTGGTGCCGCCGTCGTCCTGGGCGGTCCAGGTCCGGTAATACGTTGGCAGGTCCCGGGTGCGCATCCCGCACAGTATTCGGGTAGGACTGTCCATTGGCGACCCGGAGGTGCCGTGCACGTCTACTCGATCCCGCTGCGCACCCGCTTCCGCGGCATCACCGTCCGCGAGGGCCTGCTGCTGGCGGGGCCAGCCGGCTGGGGTGAGTTCTGCCCGTTCGAGGACTACGACGACGAGGTGTCCGCCCGCTGGCTGGCCACCGCGGTGGAGGCGGCCGAGGTGGGCTGGCCCGCGCCGGTGCGGGAGCGGATCCCGATCAACTGCACGGTGCCGGTGATCCCGGCCGAGCGGGCGCGTGAGCTGGTGGCGTCGTCTGGGTGTGGCACGGCCAAGGTCAAGGTGGCTGATCATCCGGACTCCCTGAACGAGGACCTGGAGCGGCTGGCCGCGGTGCGGGACGCGCTGGGGCCCGCGGGCAAGATCCGGGTGGACGCCAACGCGGTGTGGGACGTGGACACCGCGGTGCGCTGGATCCGGGCGATGGCCACGGCGGCGGGTGGGCTGGAATACGTGGAGCAGCCCTGCCGGACCGTGGAAGAACTCGCGCTGGTGCGGCGGCGGGTGGACGTGCGGATCGCGGCGGACGAGTCGATCCGGCGGGCGGCCGACCCGCTGCGGGTGGACGTGCGGGAAGCCGCCGATGTCGCGGTGATCAAGTGCACGCCGCTGGGCGGGGTGCGGCAGGCGCTGCGGGTGGCCGAGGCGACCGGGCTGCCGTGCGTGGTGTCCTCGGCGCTGGAGAGCAGTGTCGGACTGGCCGCGCAGCTCGCGCTGGCCGGGGCGTTGCCGGAACTGGATTTCGCCTGCGGGCTGGGCACCCTGTCCTTGTTCACCGGTGATGTGGCCCGGGAGTCGCTGCGGCCGGTGGACGGATTCCTGCCGGTGCCGAGGGTGGCGCCGCGGCCGGATCCGGACCTCCTGGAGACCTACGCGGCCGCGCCGGACCGGGTGCAGCACTGGACCAGGCGGTACGAACGAGTCCGGGCGGTCCTGAACCGGCCACGCTGAGATACCGAAACGGCCAAGACCCGGGTGTCGGTGGGTGCTGCGACCGAATGTGTCCGTTTACGATCACCCCGTGTTCGCTGACGAGCGCCGACAGGTGATCCTGGAGCTGGTTCGCTCCAATGGCGCTGTCTCGCTGCGCGAACTCGCCCGGATCGTCAAGACCAGCGAGGTCACCGTCCGCCGGGACCTGCGCCAGCTGGAGGGCGAGGGCCTGCTGACCCGGCGCCACGGCGGCGCGGTGGCCACCGACCGGCCGGCCTACGAGCCAACACACACCGAGAAAACGCACGTGGCCAGCGATGAGAAGGCCGCCATCGCCGACCTCGCCGCCGAACTGGTCTCCCCCGGCGACGCCATCGTGCTCGGCGCGGGCACCACCACCCAGGCCCTGGCCCGACGACTGTCCCGGCTGGCCGAGCTGACCGTGCTGACCAACTCGCTGCTGGTCGCCCAGGCACTGGCCCGTTCCCGCGGCATCGAGGTGATCATGCCGGGCGGCACCCTGCGCGGGTCGATCTTCGCCCTGGTCGGCACCGCCGCGGAACGCGGACTGGCCGGGCTGCGGGTGCAGCGCGCCTTCCTCTCCGGCAACGGGCTCACCGCCGCGCGCGGGCTGTCCACCCCCAATGTCTCGGTCGCGGGCACCGACCGGGCCATGGCCTCGGCGGCCGACGAGATCGTCGTGCTGGCCGACCACACCAAGATCGGCGTGGACACCATGGTGCAGACCGTGCCACCGGAGTCGATCACCCATCTCGTCACCGACGGGGCCGCGGACGCCGCCGAACTGGCTGCCCTACGCTCACTCGGCGTTCTGGTGCACGTCACCGGGACAGAAACCACATAGTTATGCAAAAGCTGACGAAAACCGATCACATTCGTTCATAGTGACCACCGATCCAGGGGCAACTGGTCGATTTCCGCCCAGTCCATGATCCACGAAGGAGTGGACAATGACTGCTTTGCAGGTTCGATCCCTCAAGTCCGGCGCGGTGCTCGCCGCGGCGGCCGCACTGGTGCTGGCCGGCTGCGCGAACCCGGAGAACTCCGGCAACCCCGGCGCCACCAGTGGCGGTGGTGAGCAGGTGACCAAGTCGGCGCAGCCGGACGGCGGAACCACCTGCAAGATCGACGCCTATGGCACGCCGAAGATCGACCTGAAGAACGCGATCGTCGGCTTCTCCCAGTCGGAGAAGGAGGCGAACCCGTTCCGCATCGCCGAAACCGCCTCGATCAAGGCGGAGGCGGCGAAGGTCGGGGTCAAGCAGCTGCTGACCACCAACTCCAACTCCGACCTCGGCAAGCAGATCTCGGACATCCAGTCCATGCTCGCCCAGGGCGCCCAGCTGCTGATCGTGGCGCCGCTGAACTCCGACGGCCTGGAGCCCGCCCTGCGTGCCGCGCGGGAGAAGAAGGTCCCGGTGCTCACCGTGGACCGCAAGCTCAACGCCGCCAAGCCGTGCGTGGACTACCTGGCCTTCATCGGCTCGGACTTCGTCGACCAGGGCAAGCGCGCCGGTGAGTCGATGATCAAGGTGACCGGCGGCAGTGCCAAGGTGGCCATCCTGCTGGGCTCCTCCGGCAACAACGTCACCACCGACCGCACCAACGGTTTCAAGGACGCGGTCAAGGGCACCGCGGGCATCACCGTGGTGGCCGAGCAGACCGGCGACTTCTCCAGGGAGAAGGGCCAGACCGTCACCGAGCAGCTGCTGCAGTCCAAGCCGGAGATCAACGCGATCTACGCGGAGAACGACGAGATGGCGCTCGGCGCGATCACCGCGGTCCGCGCGGCAGGCAAGACCCCCGGCAAGGATATCAAGATCATCTCGGTGGACGGCACCCGGAACGCGGTGCAGGCCATCGTGGACGGCAACGTCAACGGCGTGATCGAGTCCAACCCGCGGTTCGGCCCGCTGGCCTTCGCCACCATCCAGAAGTACTTGGCGGGCGAGGCGATCCCGGAGAAGATCATCATCTCGGACAAGGCCTATGACGAGGCCAACGCCAAGGCAGAGGTCAACGGTGCCTACTGAGCACACCCCCGCTCCGGCCCCGGCCGTCCTTGCGGCGGCCGGGGTCGGCAAGCACTTCGCCGGTGTGCACGCGCTGCGCGAGGTCGACTTCACCCTGCGGGCCGGCCAGGTGCACGCGCTGGTCGGGGAGAACGGCGCGGGCAAGTCGACCCTGATCAAGGTGCTCACCGGGGTGTACCGCCCCGACGGCGGGGAGATCCGCTTCCGCGGCGAGCCGGTCAGCTTCGACCGCCCGGCCGCCGCCCAGGAGGCGGGTATCTCCACGGTGTACCAGGAGGTCAACCTGGTCCCGTCGATGTCGGTGGCGCACAACCTCTTCCTCGGCCGGGAACCACGCGGGCGCTTCGGCACGGTGGACTTCGGCCGGATGCGCCGGGAGTCCGCGACCCTGCTGGCCGAACTGGGCATCCCGGTCGACCCGCGCCGCGAGCTGAGTTCGCTCGGCCTTGGCGTGCAGCAGATGGTGGCCATCGCGCGCGCGGTGCAGACCGAGGCGCGGGTGGTCATCATGGACGAGCCGACCTCCTCGCTGGAGCCACGCGAGGTGGAGACGCTCTTCGAGGTCGTGCGCAAGCTGCACGAGCGCGAGGTCTCGGTGGTCTACGTCAGCCACCGGATGGAAGAGCTGTACACCATCTGCGACTCGGTCACCGTGCTGCGCGACGGCCGCACCGTCCACAGTGGACCGATGGCCGGACTCAGCAGGCTGGAACTGGTCGCGCTGATGCTGGGCCGGGAGGTGGCCGAGGTGCGCCGCGAGGGCACCACCGCCTTCTCCGAGAGCCACACCGGCGCGGACGAGGCGAAGCCGCCGGTGTTGCGGGCCAAGGGTTTGCGCAAGCGCGCGGTGCTCACCGGGGTGGATGTGACCGTGCAGCCGGGCGAGGTGGTCGGCCTGGCCGGCCTGCTCGGCTCCGGCCGCACCGAGACGGTGACCGCGCTGGCCGGGTTGCTGCCGCTGGACGGCGGTGAGATCTCGGTGGCTGGCAAGCCGTTGAAGGGCGGTTCGACCGCCGCGGCGATCCGCGCGGGCATGGTGCTGGTGCCGGAGGACCGCAAGGCCGAGGGCATCATCCCGCACCTGTCCGTGCGGGAGAACATCGTGCTGGCCGCGCTGCCCAGGCTGTCCAAGGCCGGGATCACCTCGCGGGCCCGGCAGGACAAGGTCGTCGACATCTTCATGAAACGCCTGCGGATCAAGGCGTCCAGCCCGGAACAGCGGGTCAGCGAACTCTCCGGCGGCAACCAGCAGAAGGTGATGCTGGCCCGCTGGCTCGCGGTGGAACCCAAGGTGCTGCTGCTGGACGAGCCGACCCGCGGCATCGACGTCGGCGCCAAGGCCGAGGTGCAGTCCCTGATCGAGGAACTCGCCGAGCAGGGCCTGGGCATCGTGATGGTCTCCAGCGAGCTGGACGAGCTGGTCGCGGGCGCGGACCGGGTGGTGGTGCTGCGCGAGGGCGGTTCGGTGGCCGAACTGCGCGGGGACGAGGTCACCGCGGACGGCGTGCTCAACGCGCTGGCCGAGGCCAGGGAGGAAAGCTCATGACAACGGCCACCGCCACCGCGGCCCCGCAGCGGGCCAGCGCGGTCGGCATCATCCGGGACTACGGCGTGTACTTCGCGCTGGGCCTGCTGTTCCTGGTGAACCTGGTGCTCACGGACAACTTCCTCACCGCGGACAACCTGCGCACCCAGGCCGTGCAGATGGTGCCCACGCTGATCATCGCGCTCGGCATGGCGCTGGTGATCGGCACCAAGGGCGTCGACCTGTCGGTCGGCTCGGTGATGGCCATCACCAGCGCGCTGCTGCCGCTCTACCTGGGCTACGGCGCCGGACTGTCGGTGGGCGTGTGCCTGCTGGCCGGTGCGGCGGCCGGGCTGGTCAGCGGCTACCTGGTGGCTTTTGTCGGCGTACAGCCCATTGTGGCCACGCTGGCGCTGCTGGTCGGCGGCCGCGGGCTGGCGCTGGTGATCGCGGGCGGGCAGCTCAAGGACATCCGCAACCCGGAACTGCGCGAGCTGGGCTCGGGTTCGGTGCTGGGCGTGCCGTACACGGTGCTGATCGCCGCGCTGCTGGCGGTGCTGGTCGGCCTGCTGGTGGCCAGGACCACCTTCGGGCGGCAGCTGGTCGCGGTGGGCGGCAACCCGAAGGCGGCCGCGTTCGCCGGGCTGCCGGTCAAGCGGGTGCTGCTGACGGTGTACGTGATCAGCGGCGTGCTGGCCGCGATCGCCGGGGTGCTGGCCACCTCGCGGCTGGCCGCGAGCGACCCTTCCCGGCTGGGCGAGCTGATCGAACTGGCCGCGATCACCGCGGTGGTGGTCGGCGGCACCCCGTTGACCGGTGGCCGGGTGCGCATCCTGGGCACGGTGGCCGGGGCGGCGCTGATGCAGCTCATCACGGCCACGCTGATCAAGAACGATGTGTCGGCCTCGCTGGCGCAGATGGCCCAGGCACTGATCATCGCGGCCGCGGTGCTGGTGCAGCGTGAAGGGAACGGTTCGAGATGACCACGGCTCCCGCGACCGCCGCGCCCGCCGAGGCGAACCGCCGCGGCCAGCAGGTCGCCCAGCTCGTCCAGCGGCACGGCGCGCTGATCGTGCTCGTAGTCCTGCTCGCCGTCGGCGGCCTGGCCTTCGACACCTTCCTGACCGCCTACAACCTGGGCAACCTGGCCGTGCAGGCCAGTTTCCTGGCGGTGATCGCGCTGGGCATGACCATGGTGATCATCACCGGCGGCATCGACCTGTCGGTGGGTTCGGTCTACGCCCTCTCCGGCGTGCTGGCCGCCTACGGCGCCCGCGAATGGGGCCTGCTGGGCGCGTTCGCGCTGCCACTGGCGGTGGCCGCCACCATCGGCCTGGCGCACGGCCTGCTGGTCGGCAAGGCCAGGATGGCCCCCTTCATCGTCACCCTGGGCGGCCTGCTCTTCGCCAGGGGCCTGCTCCAGTTCCTCACCGCCGAGGGCAGCCAGACCTACCTGGTCCCGCAGACCGAGACCGCGTTCCTGGAACTCGGCCAGGGCAGACTGCTCGGCCTCGGCATCCCGGTGCTGATCGTGCTGGTGCTCTACCTGCTGGGCGGCCTGGTGCTGCAGCGAACCCGGTTCGGCATGCGCCTGTTCGCCATCGGCGGCAGCGAGGACGCCTCCTCGCTGATGGGCCTGCCGGTGGCCCGCACCAAGGTCAGCGTGTACGTGATCTCCGCCGTGCTGGCCGGCCTGGCAGGCATCCTCTCCGCCGCCCAGCTCGGCTCCGGCGTCACCGTGATCGGCGTCGGCCTGGAACTGGACGCGATCGCCGCGGTGGTCATCGGCGGCACCCTCCTGGTAGGCGGCGCGGGCTCGGTCGGCGGCACGCTGGCCGGGGTGGCGCTGCTGTTCGTGATCCGGGACGTGATCAACCAGGTCGGCGGCTTCGACTCCAGCATGCAGCTGGTGGTCAGCGGCGGGTTCCTGGTCGTGGTGGTGGTGCTGCAGACGCTGCTCTCCAGGGCCAAACGCCGGTAAAGACAGTCAAGTCCCCGAACGGCCCGAGTCACCCGGCTCGGGCCGTTCGGCGTTCCGGCCCCCGGACCAGGCTCTCCGGCGCTACTCTCGCGCCGTGCAGGAGCGCCCAGCCCCGGTCGCGGGGATGACGATCAGCATTCGCAGCCGCCGCGACGTGGTCATCATGGACCCGGAACGGTTCCTGGCGGCTGCCCGGCAGGCGTGCCGGGAGCTGCACCCGGAGGCCACCGAGGCACAGCTCGACGCGGCGACCACCGACGTCTACGACGCCGTGCAGCTGCTGCTCGACCGGCACAGCCAGCTCATCCCGGTCGAGGACGGCGCGGGGTCCACGCCGGAAATCGGCCGTGGCGCACCACTTCCCGGCATCCGGATCAAGGACCGCCCGGACGGCCTCTCCCCCGCGGGCTGGATGCAGGCGGTGGTGGTCGAGGAGTCAATGCCGTTGCAGGACTACGGCTGTTTCCTGCCGGCGGACCCGTTCGCGCTGCCGAAGGACGCACCCGGCAACGAGGATTGACGCGTCACCCGGACGGCCCGGTCCACCCGACCCGAGCCGTTCGTAGTGTGGTCGTACCGAATTCGGGGGATATACCTTGTGACAGTCTCTGTCATGTCAACGATTGCGTACTGAGTGCGTGTTGCATGATGTCCGGTTTAGGATTTTCCACCTGAAGAAATCTTCAGGTAGTCCTCGTCATATCAAGTATGCCGGTATACCAATCAGTAGCCCCATAGACCCCTTTTATCCAGCTCAGCGCAACTTTGGTCGCACCATACGGACAAATAGGCGACGAAAGACACACTGCTGCCAAATGGGCTAAGCAGGTCAGCGTTCGGCCTATTTTGGGTAACAAAACCGCTGCTCATGTCACAGTTCTTGCCTTGTCAAGGGCCTAAAGGGCGGCCGTGGATGCGGTTTTTCACGCATGACACATCTGTTATCAGCGAGGCCGGGCTGGACACGTAACGGAAACTTGTGCCTAGCGATGAATTTTAGCGGAGTCGCAATTGGCGGCACTTCCTTTCACCAAGCACGTGTGGTCACGGACACGTGCATGAACGGGGTTTTCGTGAGATCTCTGCGTGTGCTTCGCCCTGTCCTGCTACGGGCCGCGGCCGCCACCGCGTTCGTGCTGACGATCAGCATGACCCCGGTGGCCTCGGCCGCGGACACACCTACCCGGATCGACCTCAACGTCCTCGTCGTCACCGATGGCGGTTCCTCCGCCGAGGCCATCCGCTCCGCTCTGGTCAACGAGGGTGTGCCCAGCACCGTCATCCGGCTCGCCGACGCCCAGCGACCGGTGCTCACCGCCGCGTTCCTCGCCGACACCGTCAACTCCACCCGCCGGGCCAAGTTCCAGGCCGTGGTGCTGCCCAACGAGGCGCCCGCCGGGCTCGCCCAGGCCGAACTGGACGCGCTGGCCGCCTACCAGACCAGTTTCGGGATCCGCCAGGTCAACGCCTTCACCTACCCCAGCGCGCGGGTGGGCATGAACACCCCGCACTACGCCGGGCAGCTCGACGGCACCACCACCCAGCTCACCGCGACGGCGCTGGGCGGGGCCTTCCGCAACCTGCGTGGGCCGGTGCCGGTGGAGAACGGCGACCCCGCGGTGTGGGAGGCATACGGCTACCTCACCAACCCGCTGCCCGACGATCCCGCCGCCGGCACCAGCTTCCAGCCCTTCCTGACCGGCGTCTCCCCAGACGGCAGCCAGCAGGGCGTGCTGGCCGGGGTGCTCAAGCAGGGCGCCCGCGAGCAGCTCACCTTCAACTTCGCCTACAACGCCGAGCAGACCCAGTTCAAGATCCTCCAGCACGGGCTGATCAGCTGGCTCACCAAGGGGATCCACTTCGGGCACCACCGCTCGTATTTGAGCGTGCACATCGACGACGTCTTCGACGGCGACGCGCGCTGGGACACCGTGCACAACTGCACCCCCGGCGACATCGACTGCCAGGGCGAGGTGCCTGAGCTGCCCGCGATCCGGATGACGCCCGCCGATGTCACCAAGGTCGTGCAGTGGCAGCAGCAGCACAACTTCAAGCTGGACATGTACTTCAACGCCTTCGGCAGCGACGAGGTCATCGCCGCCCAGGGCTCGGACCCGCTGACCACCGCGCTGCTGCAGAACAAGGGCCAGTTCCGCTGGGCCAACCACACCTACTCGCACAAGTTCCTCGGCTGCGTGCAGGACACCAGCGTGGTGCCGTGGAAGTGCGCGACCAACCCCGACGGCACGGTGAAGTGGCTGCCGCAGGCCGAGATCGTCACCGAGATCAACAAGAACCACCAGTGGGGCGTGAACAAGGGCCTGGCGTTGCAGCGCAACGAGATGCTCGCCGGTGAGCACTCGGGCACCAAGATCCTGCCGCAGCAGGGCCAGGACAACCCGAACTTCGTCGCCGCGCTGCGCCAGACCGGCGTGACCTGGATCGGCCTGGACGCCTCCCGCGAACCCGGGCTGCGTCAGGTGGGCACCGCCCAGGGCGTGCCGCGCTACCCGATCTCGGTGTACTACAACGTGGGCTCCCGCGCGGAGATGACCGACGAGTACAACTGGATCTACACCTCCCGGGCCAACGGCGGCTCCGGCATCTGCGAGGACAACCCGCACACCACCACCTGCATCCAGCCGTTGGGCGCCAACGGGTTCGACTCCTACATCGTGCCCACCCAGGTCCGGCTCGGCATGCGTTTCATCCTGGGCAACGACGCCCGCCCGCAGTACGCGCACCAGTCCAACATCGCCGAGGACCGGCTGCTCTACCCGATGGTCGAGGGCATGCTGGCCGGCTACCGCACCGCCTTCGCCGCCAACGCGCCGATCGTGAACCCGCGGCTGTCCGAGGCGGGCACCGTGATGCAGCGGCAGAACAACTGGCGCGCCCAGGTCGCGGCGGGCAAGGTCTCCGGCTACATCCTCAACGGCCGCGTGCACACCTCCGCACCCAGCGGGGTCGACGTGCCGATCACGGTTCCGGAGGGCACCCGCACCCCCGGCATGCTCGGCGGCCTGATCCAGGGTCCGTTGTGGGGCCAGGTCTACGCCGGTGAGCGCTCGGACTGGCGGCGCAGCAACGGCAGCGCCTTCACCCTCGTGCTGCCGGCCTGACTCCGATGGACGTCGCGCTGATGACCGAGGGCACCTACCCGCACAGTTTCGGCGGGGTGAGCGTGTGGTGCGACCAGCTCGTGCGCGGGCTGCCGCAACACAACTTCCACCTCCTGGCGCTGGTCTCCACCGGTGCGGAGCCCACCGCCTGGGAACTGCCGGAGAACGTGGCCTCGCTGACGCTGATCCCGTTGTGGGGCGCGGAACACCACGGCCGCCGGCCAGGCCGCAAGGCCCTGCGCGGCTTCGGTGAACTGTTCCGCGAGTTCCTGGCCACCCTCACGGTGGCCGGGCTGCCGGACAAGGAGGCGCGCTTCACCACGGTGCTGCGCGGCCTGTTCGAGTACGCCCAGCTCGCGGACCTCTCGGCCAGCCTGCGCGATGAGGACGCGGTGCGAGCCATGATGGAGGCCTGGCGGGACTGGCCGGAGAACCTGGGCAAGCCGCCGACCGTGGCCGACGCGGTGACCGCGGTCGAGCTGCTGGAGCACTCGCTCCGGCCGCTCGCCGCGCCACCGATCCTCGCCGATGTCTCGCACTGCGTGGCCAACGGGCTGGCCGCGCTGCCCGCGCTCACCGCGAACTGGTGCCACCAGACCCCGTTGCTGCTCACCGAGCACGGGATCTACCTGCGGGAGCGCTACCTGGGCTACCGCAACTCGCCCTACCGGCACCCGGTCAAGGCACTGCACCTGGCCTTCTTCCGGCAGGTGTGCGAACTGGCCTACCGCACCGCGGCGCTGGTCGCGCCCGGCAACATCTACAACAAGCGCTGGGAGGAACGGCTGGGCACCGACTCCGCCCTCATCCGCACCGTCTACAACGGCGTCGACCCGGCGGACTTCCCCGCGGTCGAGGCCGAACCCGAGGCGCCCACGCTGAGCTGGGCAGGCCGGGTCGACCCGATCAAGGACCTGGAAACGTTGATCAAGGCGTTCGCGCTGGTGCGCAAGGAGGTGCCGGACGTGCGGCTGCGGCTGTTCGGCGGCACCCCCAAGGGCGGCGAGGGCTATGCCAACCGCTGCAAGGAACTCGCGAACAGTCTCGGCGTCGGCGACAGCGTGGTGTTCGAAGGCCGGGTGGAGGACATCCGGGACGCCTATGTGGCCGGGCACGTGGTGGTGCTCTCCAGCATCTCCGAGGGCTTCCCCTACACCCTGATCGAGGCGATGACGGTGGGCAGGGCCTGTGTGGCCACCGATGTCGGCGGGGTGCCGGAAGCCGTGGGCGACACCGGGATCGTGGTGCCGCCCCGGGATCCGGCCGCCATGGCCAAGGCCTGTGTCGAACTGCTGGCCGACCGGGATCTGCGGCACGCGATGGCCGCCGCGGCCCGGCACCGGGCCCTGGAGTTGTTCACCGTGGACAAGGCGGTCGGCACCTTCGACGAGCTGTACACCGGGCTCGGCGTGGTCACCGGGCAGGCCAGGCGACTCCGGGCGGTCGCGTCATGAGCGCGGGCACGGTGCCCGAGCTAGAACCGCTCGGGGTGCTCGGCGGGCCGGAGACGCTGCCGGATGTGCGCACCCTGGACATCCCGCCGCGGCTGCGTGAACTGGCCCACCGGTTCGAGTCCTTGTGCGCCAACGCCGTCGACCCCCTGGAGGTCGCCGCCGGGCTGGAGGCCGACGGGCTCTCCGACCAGGCGGTCAAGGCTCGCTACGGCTGCCCGGACGTCTTCGCGCTGGCCGAGGAGCTGTTCCGGCTGGTGCCCAGGGCGCCTGCCGAACCGGCCCCGCTGCCCGAGGTGTGGGCAGCCAACCCGAAACTGCATTTGCTGCGCGGGGTGCTCTTCGCCCTGCCCGGCCTGGGTTACACCGCGGCCACCCCGCTGCTGGTGCAACCGGCCGCGCTGGCGGTCCTGGTCGGCTCGCTGGTGCTGTCCTGGACGATGAGCCAGGGCCTGTCCTACCTCGGTTACGTCCGGCTCGGCCTCGGCCGCGCGGACGCCGCCTACTCGGTGCTGCGCGCCGGGTTGTTCGTCTGCGGCGCCCTGGTGGCACTGGCCTCGGCCGGACTCGCCTGGCTCAGTGACGCGGGCTGGTCCGTGCTGGCCCTGGGCATCGGCCAGGGCATCTACCTACTGGCCGCCACCGTGCTGCTGGTGCGTGGCGCGGAACTGTTGCTGCTGCTGGCCTTGGCGCCCGCGGTGCTGGCCGGTGGCCTGCATCTGCTGGGCGGGCACCGGTTCCTGCCGCACTGGGCCGAACTGCTCGGCCTGATCGGCTCGGTGCTGCTCACCGTCGGTTTCGCGGTGTGGCGCACCCGGACCGGGAAACCGGTGCGGGCCAAGGCGAGGCCGAACTGGAACGAACTGCGCAACGCGCTGCCGCACGCGCTGTTCGGGCTGTGCGCGGCCGGACTGCTCGCGCTGCCCGTGGTGTGGGCGGTGCTGCCCTCCGCGCCGGACATTCCCGGTGCCGCGCTGGCCGCGCTGCCGGTGTCGCTGAGCATGGGCTTCGCCGAATGGTGCCTGTTCGGCTACCGCAGGCGGATGGGCCGCTTGCTGCGGGAGAGCACCACGCTGGCCAGCTTCGCGCTGCGCTCGCGGTTCGTGCTCACCGGGGTGCTGACCCGCTACCTCATCGCCGCGGCCGCGCTGTGCGCCGTGGTGCTGTTCACCGTGCCAGGGGCCATCCCCGCCGCGGTCCCCACCTACACCGCCTACCTCGCCCTCGGTGGCGCGCTCTTCCTGGCCCTGCTGGTGCAGGCGCTGGGGCTCAACACCATCGCCCTGATCGCCTGCGGCGCGGCCCTGGCCGTGGAGGTCGCCTTCACCCTCACCGGTGGGGCGCTGCGCTGGCCGCTGGGCACGGTGTGGGTGCAGCTCGCCGTCGGGCTCTGCCTGCTCTTCGTTCTCTACTGCCACGCGGCGCTCTCGCTCGGCAGCGCGGTCCGCCACCACTAAAACCTGAAGTCCCCCAGCAGAAAGAGGAACACCGTGTCCAACGTCGTCGCTGTCACCGGCGCCGAGGGCTTCATCGGCTCCCACCTGGTCGAGCGCCTGGTCGCGCACGGCCACCGGGTGCGCGCGATGGTGCTCTACAACTCCTTCGGCTCCTGGGGCTGGCTGGACTCGCTGCCCGCCGAGGTCATGGCCCAGGTCGACGTGGTCCTGGGCGATGTCCGCGACCAGGCCAGCGCCCGCGAGCTGGTGGAGGGCGCCGAGGCCGTCTACCACCTGGCCGCGCTGATCGCGATCCCCTACTCCTACCGGGCGCCGCGGTCCTATGTGGACACCAACGTGATCGGCACGCTGAACATCCTGGACGCGGTCCGTGCCGAGCAGACCCCGCGCCTGGTGCACACCTCCACCAGCGAGACCTACGGCACCGCGCTGACCGTGCCGATCAGCGAGGCGCACCCGCTGCAGGGCCAGTCCCCCTACGCCGCCTCGAAAATCGGCGCGGACAAGCTGGTCGAGTCCTACCACCTCAGCTTCGACGTGCCCGCGGTGACGCTCCGGCCGTTCAACACCTTCGGGCCGCGCCAGTCCGCCCGCGCGGTGATCCCGACCGTGGTGAGCCAGCTCGCCGCCGGGGCCACCGAGCTGAAGCTGGGCGCGCTGGACCCGACCAGGGACTTCCTCTACGTCAAGGACACCGCCGCGGCCTTCCACACCCTGGGCGCCGCGCCCGCCTCGGCCGTGGTCGGCGAACTGTTCAACGCGGGCACCGGCGAGGAGGTCTCGGTGGGGCAGCTCGCCGCGGACATCGCCAGGGTGATGGGCGTGCAGGCCGACATCACCGAGGACGCCCAGCGGATCCGGCCGAAGAACTCCGAGGTGCAGCGACTGGTGTGCGATGCGGCGAAGCTGCGCGAGCGCACCGGCTGGGCACCGGCGTACAGCAGGGACGAGGGCCTGGCCGAGACCATCGACTGGTTCCGGGAACCGGCCAACCTCGCGCACTACAAGCCCGGCATCTACACCCAGTGACCAACCACGGCAACGCCAAACAAGGGGCAACGATGCACGCGATCATCCTGGCCGGCGGCAAGGGCGTCCGACTGCGTCCTTACACGACCTGCCTGCCCAAACCGCTGGTCCCGATCGGCGACGAGTTCTCCATCCTGGACATCGTGATGACCCAGCTGGCACACAGCGGTTTCCGCAGCGCCACCCTGGCCATCGGATACCTGGGCGACCTGATCCGCTCCTATGTCGGCGACGGCAGCAAATGGGGTATGGCGGTGGACTACGCGGAGGAGGAGAACCCGCTGGGCACCATCGGCCCGGTGGTGCAGCTGCTCGACTCGCTGCCCGAGCACTTCCTGGTGATGAACGGGGATGTGCTCACCGACCTGGACTACGGCGCGCTGCTGGCCAAGCACAGCAGCGAGAACGCGCCGCTGACCGTGGCCACCTACGAGCGCCAGGTGAAGATCGACTTCGGCGTGCTGACCTCGACGGACGGCAAGATCGTCGAGTTCACCGAGAAGCCGACCCTGGACTACCGGGTCAGCATGGGCGTCTACGGGGTCAGCCGGGAGGCGCTGCGCGGCTACACGCCGGGTCTGCCGCTCGGTTTCGACGAGCTGGTGCTGGACCTGCTCAAGACCGACACCCCGCCCAACTCCTATGAGTTCAACGGCTACTGGCTCGACATCGGCCGCCCGGACGACTACGACCGGGCCAACGCCGAATTCCCGGTGCTGCGGCACAGTTTGCTCAAGGACACCCCGCTGCAGCACCCGCCGCTGAAGGCCTCGGCCTGATGTAACGGTTTCGAGTGACGACAGACCCGCCGTCCGCCGTCACCACCACTGTCCACAATGTCCATCCACAATAGACAGACAACAAACCATGATCGTGAGGAGAACGCAGTGCCCCGCGTGTTGTTGCTCGGCGCGACCGGCTTCATCGGCCGGCACGTCCTCCACCGGCTCATCCAGCGCGGTGACCTGGAGGTCGTGACGGCCGCACGCGGGGCGCTGCCCTCCTCGCCATGGCACGTCAGGATCGACCTGACGGCCGAAGGATCTGGTGCTATCGGCGGATTGCTCGCGCAGACCGCCCCCGATGTCGTCGTCAACTGTGCCGGCCTGGTCGGCGGGGATCCCGCCGATCTGGCCGCGGCCAACATTGATCTGCCTGCCGCGCTGGTCCGGGCCGCCCTGTGCGGACCCGAACGAGTGCGTCTGGTGCATCTCGGTTCGGCTGCGGAATACGGCAGAGTGGTGACGGGCGAGCCGGTCACCGAGCAGACTCCGACCAGACCGGTCGGTGTCTACGGGATCACCAAGCTGGCCGCGTCACGGTTGGTCTGCCTTGCCCGCGTGGCAGGCCTGGATGCCGTGGTACTGCGGGTGTTCAACCCGATCGGCCCCGGTTCACCGCCCGGCAACGTCGCCGGCGCGCTGGCCAAGGAGCTGCTTCGGGCCCAAGCGGAGGGCGACGAGGTCCGGCTCGGCCCGCTCTCCGCGGTGCGGGACTTCATCGACGTCCGGGACGTCGCCGAGGCAGTGCATGCCGCGGCTTTCGCGCCGGTCATTGATGAGCCCGTGCTCAATGTCGGCAGTGGAGAGGGCATCACAGTGGGCGAGCTGGCCAAGGCGCTCACCGGGATAGCCGGCTACACCGGCCCGATCGGGCAGGCTGACACAGGTTCCGCGCGATCGGCGGCGGTGCCCTGGCAGCAGGCCGAGATCAGTGCGATCGGGAAGGCCCTCGACTGGCGGCCCGCCATCGACTTGGCCACCTCGCTATCGGACCTCTGGCAGGAGGCGCAATGCCGCACATGACCTTGGAACCGGACCGCGGGCTACTCGCGGTTCCGGCCTACTTCCACCCCTCGGCCGCCCCGGCCGACTGGCAGACGCTGGTGAACGCCGCCGACTACCTGCGCATGGTGATCCTCAACATCGACAGCGGACCAGGGCTGGCGAAAGAGATCATGTTCAGCGCCGTGGTGCAGCGGCTCAAGCTGGCTGGCATCCCGGTGATGGGCTACGTGGACACCGGATACGGGCGCTGCTCGCGGGAGCTGGTGCAACGCCAGATCGCCCGCTACCACGCCTGGTACCGGGTGGACGGGGTGTTCTTCGACCAGGTCTCGGCCGACGCCGAGCACCTGCCGCAGTACCGCAGCCTGGCCGCGGCCGCCCGCGGCATGGGCGCGCGCACGGTGGTGTTCAACCACGGCGTCTACCCGGCCTACGGGTACGCCAAACTGGCCGATCTGCTGGTGACCTTCGAGGGCAGGCTGCGCGAGCACGAGAACCTCAAGGTACCGGCCTGGGCCTACGGCATGCCCGCGCAACGGTTCTGCCACCTGGTCTACGGCACCCCGCGCGCGGACACCGAACGGACGTTGCAGCGCGCCTCACGGTTCAACGCGGGCGCGGTGTACGTGACCGACCTGGACGGAGCGAACCCGTGGCGACGACTGGCGGGGCATTTCAACCGGCAAACGCTTGCCGTGGGCCGGTGCGGCCCACGACGGGTCTCCTAGCCCTGTCGCTGGCTGCCTTGCTGGCGGTCAGCGGCTGCACGCACGGCAACGCCGCCGAGGACGAGGCCACCTCCTCCCCCTCGGCGGTCGAGGCCACCTCGACCGAACCCCCGCCCAGCAGCACGGGGACCCCGGCTCCTCCACCGTCGGAGCCGGGGTCCACCCCGCCGCCCCCACCACCGGCGTCGAAGCAACCGGCCGCCAAGGACCGCTGGCGCCCGGCGCCCGGGGTGACCTGGCAGTGGCAGCTCACCGTGCCGGTGGACACCTCGGTCAAGGCTGATGTGTATGACATCGACGCGATGGAGAACAGTCGCGAGGTGGTGCAGGCGTTGCAGGCCAAGGGCAGCAAGGTGATCTGCTACGTCAACGCGGGCGCCAGCGAGGACTATCGCGCGGATGCGGGCCGGTTGCGCAGTGCGACCGGCAAGGAGAACGGCTGGCCCGGCGAGCGCTGGCTGGACGTGCGGAAGCTGGACGTGCTGCTGCCGGTGATGGCCGACCGGTTCCAGGTGTGCCGGGACAAGGGTTTCGACGGCATCGAGGCTGATCTGGTGGACGCCTACACCCACGACACCGGGCATTCGATCTCGGTCGAGGACCAGCTGACCTACAACCGGGCACTGGCCAAACTGGCGCACGGCAAGGGCTTGTCCATCGGCCTGAAGAACGCGCTCGGGCTGATCCCGCAACTGGTGGCGGAGTTCGACTTCGCGGTCAACGAGCAGTGCGCCGAGTACGACGAATGCGACAAACTGTCACCGTTCATCAAGGCAGGCAAAGCCGTCCTGCACGCCGAGTACGACCTGGACAACGCCAAGTTCTGCCCCACCACCCGCCGCCTCAACCTCAGCTCCATCCGCAAAAACCTCAAACTAGACGCCCCCCGCTGGCCCTGCTAACCCCCACCACCGGCGTGTTGGCCGTTGTGGACGCCGAGTTGGCCGTTGCGGACGCCGAGTTGGCCGTTGTTGTACGCCACGTTGGCCGTTGTGGGACGGCGGCGGGTCGGGGCGGAGGGGTGAAACCCCCACGACGAGGGTTCTCGTGTGTTCTCCGTACGGCCTGGAGCATGCAGACCACACCCCGATGAGTGGCCCCTGCAACACAATCCGCCGCCGAACCCACCCAAGGTGACGGGGGCCGCTCATCGGGGTGTGGTTGGCTGGCGGAAGG